>WQXQ01000036.1 GCA_009784775.1 Treponema sp. | reverse complement strand
GGGAGAAACCCAATTTTTTCAATTTTTTTTTCATCCTCTTTTTTGGGGGGAAAAACGGGGGAAAGCATATTTAAAACCATTGAGGGGATATAAAGGATTGCTTTTTCCCGTGTCTGGTAATGCAGGGCCTGATCGTACAGCGTGGTGCCGTCTTTGTGCCGCAAGACCATTTCCAGCAAATAACCGGTTTCGGAAGGAACCAGAACAGATAATACGATGTAGTCTGCTTCTTCCGGTTTTTCTTTTAACGCAATATTCCAGGCCAATAGTTCTCTGGTTATAACGCTCACAAACGTTGTATTATCTTCGGGCGTACTGCCGGTTCCTGATACCGAGGTAACATACATCAACGCGTTTTGGGTGGCTTCGGCAAACCGGGTAAAGTGGGACAGCAAACTGGAAACCATTGCCGGTATATACCCTCTTGCCTCTTCCGGCGTCTGGTAATACAGGATTTGCTCGTACATCCGTATACCGTTCCTGTTTTGCAGTGCCAGCGTAAACGTATGGCCTATGGAAGGATCCATGCCCAACATTCCGGGTATGGCATAGTCTGCCTGCTCCGGTGTATCTACCAGCGTAAAACCCCAGGCCCAGAGTTCCCGTACGATAAAGTCTATGAAAATAATGTTGTCTTGATCGGTGCTGCCGGTTCCGGTTACTGACGGAACATACATTAAGATATTGCGATTGGTTTGTTGGGCAAACAGGGGAAAAGCGATACTAAACAGTAATATACACAGGACACCTTTTTTCATTGTTCACCGGTACTTCCATTATCGGCAGCTAAGGCTGCGGATTCCACCCGGCATAAAGGGTCATGCCCATGGTAACCGGAAAACTGAAATTGTACGGCCTGTTTGCAGCGGCGTCATTGTACCAGCCGCTAAAGATATAACCTAGCCTTGTTGGCGGCGTGGCAGGTGCGGTTACCCGTGCGCCCTGCAGCACTCGCTGGCTGTACACGCGTGAGCCGTCATAAAAGATGGCATCATCTGCGTTTGCGTTGAATCTGACCGTTATACGCCAAATTATTTCAAAAGGCCCGCCGCCCCCAGGAATGTGTTCACCTTCGTCCAATGGGCCCACCTGAATGGAATAGGGAACGGATATCCGGTCACCATAGACAACGCGGATAAGGTACCTTCCATTCGTTTGAAACCGGAAATAGGTTCCGTTGCTCAAAGCGGAAAGGGTTTCATATACAGGGTTTGGAACGCCGGGGTCTCTGCAGAGCTGTACGGTAACGTCTTCCACCGGAATGGCATAGGTTAAGCCTTCGTGAGCGGTAAAAATCAGCATATCCGTGGATGGCACAAACCGGTTGTTTTCGACAGTGGTGTCATACATTACGCGGTGCGGCACGGTCCACAGGGAATCCGCCAACACCCTGGCAGGGGTTTCGGATTCCCACAATTTACCAATAGGGGGGGCACAACTGGTAAGCGCACATATAAAGGCTATCGCCATTATGCATATGCGTGATGTACCGTTATTCATGCCACCCCCATTAGTTTAGCTGGTTTACTTGTTTTCAGTTATGATGGTAATCCAGCCGCTGACATCTTCTTCTTCATACTCACCAATACCCAACAGTATGGCTCCGCCGCTGGAGTCGCGGTCTATACCCATATCAAGTGTGGTGTTGGCAATGCCGCCCCGAATATACCAGGTTCCGGGCTGCACAGTCGTAAGCGTCGGAGCATTGGGGTTAGCGGAACCGACCTGGGGAGCCTCGTTAATGGCTTTAACCGGTATTTCAAAGGCTAACCTGATAAGACCCATATTGGAAGCGGTGGTCAGGGTTATCGCAAAGGGCCCTACTCCGATATCGTCTCCAGTATCAGTGTCAAGAAGATCATCAAAGAAACCTCTGACGTCAAATGCTTCGTGGTAACCGGGTACGGTCATAATTCTGGGGATAACTTTGGCTTCTGCCGCCAATACAATACCAGTAGCAGGAAGATTATCGACAGCCCAAGTTGCTTCAAATTCTGCGTCATTGGGGAGCTCAAAAAGCGGATAGTCATATCCGGCAATGGTTACTTCTTCGAAAGTACCCATGTTTGCAGACAAATAAACATCCCAAGCAGCAGCACCATCGTGGCCTACAAGCTGGAAGGTTGAGTCGTCAGGATCGCCGTCGCCAAAAATGTCATTTTCCAGCGCTTCCAGTACAAAGGTAACGGTTCTGCTGCCGGCGGTAATTAATGTTCCTGCTACGCCATCAACTTTTTCCAGCGTGCCAACTGCGAGCAGGGTTCCGTTTCTGTACCCGGCAAAGAGAATAGCGTTACCAAAGCCGGCATAGTTATAAGGGGTATTCACCCACAGTCTTCCGGTCTGGCCATCTACCCAGGAAGTGCGGTATACGTCTACGCCGTCAAAGAACGCAACTTCGTACTGTTCGGTGGCTACAATGGCCATGTTTTCGGTGAGGGCACGTCCATTGCTTCCTGCAATGTTGATATCCAGTGCTACCAGTGTCCGGCCGTCTGCGGTAACCATAGTGCGCGGCCCGTCTTCCGGTGGTGTCGGTGCAACAAAATTGTTACAGGCGACCATAGTCAGTGCCAAGAGTATGGCGACTGCAAAACTCAGTTTCTTCATAAAACCTCCAAAAATATACGGAATGCTGTCCGGGACAGGTCCTTATGGTATATGCGTGCAACGCACGACTTTCCTAGGATAATCATACACGATAAATTGGAAAAGATGCAAGGGGGGTGCAAGGGAAAAAAGGAGGCGGGGGTTAGTCGGTGATGATTAGGGTGATGTGGTCGTTTGGGGTGCCGGTGAGGTAATCGTCGCCGTTCCAGCCAAGGCCTCGGAGGGCGTTACCCCAGTTTTCGGTAGAATCGTCGCCGGAATAGGTTTCGGGGAGTATGCCGTAGCCTGTTGCCCCGGCGGGAACCTGTACGGTAATGGTTTGGGCGGCGGTTATGCTTTGGAACATATTGATTCCAACGGTGGGAGCGGTATCCCCCAGGGTAATGGTTGTCAGGGAGACGCAAACCCGGAAGGCTGTGCTGCCGATGCTGGTTACTGCCGGGAAATGGGCGTTTTCCAGGGTGATGCAGTAGAAAAAGGCATCGGCGCCGATGTCTGTTACTGCCGGGAAGTCCAGTTCGGTCAGGGAACTGCCGCCGGCAAAGGCCTGGAACTCAATGGCTATTGCGGCGGGGATGTCCACTGCGGCCAATGCGAAACAGGCATAGAAGGCCTGGGGGCCAATGCTGGTTACGAGCGGGAAATCGGCGCTTTCCATGCTGGCGCAGTCGTAGAAGGCCTGGGAAGGAATACTGGTTATTGCCGGAATGGTTACCCCGATTAAGGCAGTACACCCCCGGAAGGCCTGTGAACCAATGGCTGTTACGGTCAGGAATACAGCGCTTTCCAGAGCGGTGCAGTCGTAAAAAGCGCCGTCGCCGATGCTTACTGCTATGGGGAAATCCAATCCGGTTAAGGCGGTGCATCCCCGGAAAGCCTGGGAACCAATGCTGGTTACTGCCGGGAAAGAAACGTCTTCCAGAGCGATGCAGAAGGCGAAGGCTTCATCGCCAATGCTTGCCGCTATCGGGAAGTCCAATGCGGTTAAGGCGGTGCATCCCCGGAAAGCCTGTGAACCAATGCTGGTTACTGCCGGGAAAGAAATGTCTTCCAGAGCAATGCAGTCAAAAAAGGCGCCGTCGCCAATGCTTGTTGCTGCCGGGAAATCCAGCGCGGTCAAAGCGGCACAGGCAGCAAAGGCCTGAGAGCCAATGCTGGTTGCTATCGGGAAGCTGGCATTGGTCAGGGCAGTACAGCCGGAGAAGGCCCGGGAACCAATGCTGGTTGCTATCGGGAAAGCAATGTGTTCCAGGGCGATGCAGTCGAAGAAGGCCTCATTGCCCACGCTTATTGCTGCCGGGATATCCGCCGCGGCCAGACTGGTACAACCCCGGAAGGCCTGTGAACCGATAGTGGTCACTGCCGGGAAGTGGACGCTTTCCAGACCAATGCAGTCGTAGAAGGCGCTGCTGCCGATGTGTGTGGCTGCCGGGAAGTGTGCATCGGTCAAAGTGGTGCAGCCGGAGAAGGCATGAGAGCCAATGTAGTGTACATTTTCACCGGTAACGGTTTGCAGTTTACCGAAATTTTTGAAGGCAGGATCTTCCATGTCCCCCGACACTATATTTGCTGCCCCGGCGGGCAGCACAATGGATACGATTTTATTTTTGCCGGCCGTGACCCCCGGAGCCGGATCAAAAACCGTCCCGCTCATGGAACAGGCGGAAAGATCAACGGCTACATACTTGCCTGCGGTTTCGATGGCATCTAGCAATTGCCGCCAGGCGCTGCCGGGAAGAGGCATGGTTCCCAGGTGTATCTGCATGGGAAGATATATCGGGTCGATTGCTGTCCCTGTTTCTGCGGCACAATCAAGATACGCTGCTATGGTGCTGATACTGGTAAGCGGTATATCCATTATCCAGTGCGCGTAAAGGGTACAGTCATCGGCAACGGTGTCTGCCGCAAATTCCCATTTGTTCGTAAAACTGGTATCATCGTACCATGCGTCAAAAGTATAACCTGCTTTGGTCATGGCAACAGGTTTGAACGCAATGCTGTGCCGCGGTACCTTTTGCGGATTCGGAACAGGAACTCCCCCATCGGTGTTAAAGGTTACCGTTACCGGGTCTACTATGTAGTCGCCAATACCAAGCAGGATCGAGCCGCCGGTTGAATGTTGGTCTATGCCCATATCAAGCGTGGTGTTGGCAATGCCGCCCCGAACATACCATTTTCCCGGCTGTATATTTTGCAGGCCTGCCTGTTGGTTCCAGCCCGGATCGTTATTCCATGCGTGAACCGGTATTTCAATACGGATGGTAATGAGGCCGGAATGAATAAAGGTGGTCAGTTCAAGTAAAAAAGGTTCAAGCATGGGCAATGGAGATAGTGCGTCAGGGCTATACACGACATTGGGGGTTCCGGTACTAATATTAAAAGTGCCCAGTACACTAATTCCCGATGTCATTGCCGCATGATAGTCTGTGACTTCCCCGATAAACGCGGTAAACACTTCGGGGTGCCCTGCGGTTACGATGCCGCTGGTAACGCCGCCAAAGTCTATCCAGTAAGACGCCTGAAAAACGGCATTTTGGGGAAGATTAAAAAAGGGATAGGCAAACCCGTTAATCGGTATCCTTTTGAACACCGTAAAGCTGCCTCCGCCGCCATTCAGGTGTATATCCCAGTCGGCGGGGCCGTCATGTGCAGTCAGCTTAAATGTAGCGCCGGTAGGGTCCGGGGAACCGGCAGCCTCCAGGCCATAAATGTCGTTGTTCAGCGGTGTCAGCGCGAAGGTAACGGTTCTGCTGTCATCGGTAATGGTTGTTGCTCCTGCGGCACCGTTCACACCGGATAGCTCACCAATGGCGAGCAGTGTCCCGTCCGAGAAACCGGCAAACAGAATGGCGCCATTTCCGTTGGCGGCATAATTGATGCCGTCCGGGCTTGTTTGTACCCACAGATTTCCCTGCTGGGTATTTGTCCATGAACTGCGGTATACCTGAGCATTTATTCCCGGCTCACCAGTATTGTCAGGATCGTCTGCATAATAAAAAGCCACTTCGTATCTGTCCGCGGCCACCATCGCAATGGTATCGGTAAGGGCGCGGTTATGGTATTGGGGGCCGTTACCAGCAAACCCAATGCTCAGATTGACCATTATCCGCCCGTCTTCGGTGTACTGGACAAAAACATCCCCGGATTCCGCGGATTTAAGCTCCGGTGCCGTGAAAATATTGCAAGCTGTTATTGTCAAACAAGCTGTAATTGTTAAAAACAATAAAACAGCCGCTGAAAAACACCGTTTTTTTATGAAAACCTCCGATAATATAATAATATACCATGCTTCAGGAAAAAACAAGATTGCCATTGACTTTATCCGGCATTCTTACAAAAAGTACAAAAGGAGGGAGGAAGTAATCAGTATGAAAAGGATTTTATTGGTACTACTGGGCGGATTATTGTGCAATACCATTGCATTTGCCCAACTGGGCGACAGGAGCGAACGGGGAAGAGCCACTCAGGAAATGACGATCGAGGGGTTTGGCGCCGCCCATTACAGCATCCCGCTTGATTCGATGGTACGAGTGCTCAATACCGAAACGCAAGTGGAAATAAGTGTTAAGGTAACCGGCCGTATTCCCGCATCGTCAAACCGGATTATCGATCTTTCACGTGATGCATGGGAGGCGCTGGAATTAACCAATGCCACCATAGTAACGATTACCTATTCCCCGCCGCAAGCCTTACGGACAACGGCAAATTCGGCGCCGGCATCATCACTGGGAATGAGTGAAATGCCCCGGCTTAATACACCGCACCCCGTATATCATTTGCTCATTCTTGACAGAAGAAGCTGCGCGCCTTATGCCGATCTTGAAGATACAGAGCATGTATCGGTACTGTATAATTACAAAGACAAAGAAAACGGCTATCTTGTTGCCGTATATGTGTCGTTTAAGAACGGGACGGTTTTTCCGCTTATGCCGGATAACGCGCGCATTATTGTAAACATGACAACCGTACGCAGAGAAACCATTATCGAGTACATTCAATCCAGCGCATTCAAAAAATTCGTCGTAGACAACAAAGTAACCGCAGACCTCCTCACCACAATCAGGGGATAGGGAATGGGGAATGAGGAATTAGGAATGAGAAATGAGAAGCGTTGTTTGTTATCGGATCGTGTTGTTAACACGACATGACAACAAACAATGCTTTCTCACTCCTCATTTCTCATTTCTCATTCTTTAAAACAGTGCTTCTTCGGATAGGGCTTGGCCTGTTTTTTTGGGGCGGCCGGCGGCACTTGCCGAGGCGGCCGGCTCAGCTGGAGGCTGAGCGGCCGGCTTGGGTTGGCCAGCTTCTGGTGAAGCGGCTGGTTTGGCCGGCGAGCCGGTTTTTACGGCTTTGGGTGTGGGGAAGTCGCGGCCGGGGAATATTTGGGCGCGCAGTTTGACTTCAAGCTCATTGACAAAGTCGGGGCGCTGCTCAAGATATTCGCGGGCGTTGTCCCTGCCCTGCCCTACTTTTTCCTCGTTGTACGAATACCATGCGCCTTTTTTTTCGATGATATTGTATTTAACGGCACAGTCAAGCAGACTGCCAATGCGGGAAATTCCCTTGCCAAACAGCAGGTCCATTTCCGTTTTTCTGAACGGCGGCGCGACTTTATTCTTTACCACTTTTACCCGCACCCGGTTACCAAGCGCATCGGTGTCTTTTCCGGCCTCGATGGTTTCGATTTTGCGTACTTCCAGACGCACCGATGAGTAAAATTTGAGCGCATTACCGCCGGTGGTGGTTTCGGGGTTGCCCATGAACACGCCAATCTTCATGCGGATTTGGTTGATGAAGATCAGAATGGTGCGGGACTTGCCGATGGTGGCGGTGAGTTTGCGGAGGGCCTGGCTCATCAGCCGCGCCTGCGCTCCCATTTGGGCATCGCCCATGTCCCCCATAATTTCTGATTGGGGGGTAAGGGCTGCGACCGAGTCCACCACGATTACGTCCACCGCGCCGGAACGTACCAGGCTTTCGGTAATTTCCATTGCCTGCTCGCCGTGATCCGGCTGGGAAATCCAGAGGTTGTCAATGTCGACCCCCAGATTTTTGGCGTACACCGGATCCAGGGCATGTTCCGCATCGACAAATGCCGCGGTGCCGCCGAGCTTTTGCGCTTCGGCAATGGCATGGAGGGCCAGTGTGGTTTTGCCCGACGATTCAGGACCGAATATCTCGATAATGCGCCCGCGGGGGTAGCCGCCTACTCCCAGCGCTTCATCGAGCAGTATTGAGCCTGAGGGCACAACCTCTATGCCGGCCGCATTGTCATGCGAACCCAGCTTAATGAGTGATCCCGCGCCAAATTGTTTTTCAATTTGGAGGCGGGCCGCTTCCAGGGCTTTTGCCTTTTCTTCAGGCGTTGCGTTTGGATCGCCCCGGGTTTTTTCTTCGTTTGATTTAGCCATAAAACTATCTCCCTCCCCTATATATGGCGAAAATGGGCATTTTGCATTAGTGTTTGCGAAAAAAATATAACAAATTTTGAAAAAAAAAGCTACTCCCTGATGCGGGGGTTTCGGAGCTGCGTTATAGAGCGGGTTTGCCATTCATCGGCATTGTTTTGGGCGGCAAGAAAATGCCAGAGTTCCCTGGCGGTGGATGTTTTGCCGTTACCGTACAGGCTTGCGCCAAGGTAATAGGCGATTTTGAAATACTCGTTTTTTTCCGCATAGTCTGTCAAATGCGGCCTTCGGTTTATTTCGGCTATAAGCCCTTCCAGAGCGGTAAAGCTAAAGTCGGGGCGGCTGCGGGTTATTTCTTCGATTACGACGGTGTTCTGAATGAGAAAGGCAAACATGAAGTGTTCCTGCGCCTTGCTGTGTCTGCCGCGGCTGAAATAGTAGTATCCCAGAAGCCGGTGAGCCTCCATGAGCTCGGTATTATTGTAACGGTACATGGTTAGAAAACGGTTGATACCGTTATTTTCCAAAATGCGGGTCATGGATGTTCTTGCGTAGTCATTACCGGAAAACATTTTATCGGCGCTCAGGATGGAAATCAGCACGCTTTCCATTTCGTTGTATTCCTGACGGATATTGCAGATCGCGGCAATTTTATACAGCAAGTCGGTAACAAGGCCGGGATTTTCATGCAGCTCACGCAAGTCGAGCGCTTTCTTAAACTGCGTCATGGCCAACGGTAATTCGCCTTCCAGCAGGTAGACTTCACCTATCCAGTATTCGGCTTCAGGGTAATCCTTTAAGGTGCCCAGCGCTTTGAGCGCGGCGGCGGCGGAATTGTCCAGACTTTCTTTGGGAATGCGGTAATACAGTTCCGCAAGGGCGGCGGCGACGGCATCATGGCGCCGGTCATGGATATACCGCTCGATCCATTCAAGGGAATCGCCGATCCGGCGTACCTCGGAAATGGAGAGCAGGTGTATAAGGTCCCGCTCCATTCGCTCGTACATGGCCAGCCGTTGCCGCCGGGCATCGTCAAAGGCAATCAGCGCACTGCTGTAATCGCCCTGCCTGAAACGCAGCTTGCCTTGTTCAAGCGTATACCACCAATCGTGCGGCCGGGAAAGATCGCCTGAGGCCTGAGCCCCGGCAAAGCCGGAACCCAGTACGAATAACAGAATGAGAATCGGGAAGGATCTGCTGTTTCTGTTATTCGTCATTCTATGCTGTTCCCCTAGAACCAGAACCGCAGGCCAAACTCAAAATTGGCCGAACCGTGCAGATCCCAGTTGGCATTCGTGCTGGAGGCGCCTATACGAGGAGCAATACCCAGATATGTTTCAATTTGGGGGATTATATGCCACGATATCCCTGCCGGCATACGGATGCCCAGAGTAAACATCTGCCATTCGGTGGAAAAATCCAGATCGATAAACGCGCCGGCGCCAAGATACCAGCACATTTTCATGTCATAGTAAGCGCCTTCCTCGTTGGTGACTCTTTTGGTAAAAAAGGTTTTGTCAAAAATATAATAGTCAGCGAGTACGCCAATACCAAAATTGGTATATTCTTCAAGCTCTCCCCGGCGGTTTTTACGGGTATTATACTCGTCAACCGCTTTATTATGCGCTGCAGTCTCTTCGGCAGTAGGATCGGCAGGATTAGCAGGGGAAAATACAGGAGCATTAGGAAGCGCGGGCAGATCTTTTGGCCGGTGCGTTCTTAAATTAACCAGCGCGCCAAAAAAAACGGGCAGACCGGGCAGTTTAATGCTTATACCAGGATAAAAGTAACCTGCCTGAATATTATGCGTATAATGTCCCTGATCTAATCCGCAGTTACAACCGTCATAATGGCCAAAATGTCCCCAGCCAAAATTGCCCAGGAATCCCAAAGCAAGTTTATCCTCGGGATGATCCGCAAATGCCGCTGTACCAACCAGCAGCCCCATAACCATAATCAACAACAACTTTTTCATTGTTTCCTCCGTATTATTATTCTAAATTAAATCCAGTTCTTTTGCAAAGGCCTCATCCGCTTCTTCGGCAGAAACGGTTCGCACCACCGTTCCCCGCCTGAACAGCAAAACCTTATTGCCCGCGCCGGTAATGCCCAGATCGGCTTGGCGGGCTTCTTCCGGCCCGTTTACCTCGCAGCCCATAATGGCAATACTGATGTCCCTGTCCAGCGCATACAGCCGCGGCAGCCAGCGGCCGCTAAAGCCGTGGGTGTCAAAGCCATGTCTGCCGCAGCGGGGGCAGGAAATAATGGTTACCCCGCTCCGCCGTAACCGGTTTGCCGCGGCAACTGCCGCCGCTCCATCGCCGGCCATTTCCGCCGCCGCATTGCAGATTTCCCTGGCAGCAATGACCTCGTTTTCCATGCTGTCGCTGAGGGACACCCTGACGGTATCGCCAATGCCATCCGCCAGCAAGCTGGCAAGGGCAATGCTGCTCCGCGCCACACCGGCCACCAATGGCCCTGCCTCGGTAACCCCAATATGCAAAGGTACGCAGTACCCGGAGTGCCGTTCGGCAAAAATTCGGTTTGCTCTTATAGTATCGGCAATTCCGCTGGCTTTCATTGAGACCAAAACATTGGTAAAGTTAAATTCGTCAAAAATGGCCAATTCCCGCTCGGCAGCTTCGACTAAGAGTAGGGACTGGGGACTGGGCACTGGGGACTGGGGGGGGCGAATAGAATTATTGGGGTGCAACTCAGAAATATGACCGTAGTTCGAACTATCAGAAGATCTGTCGGAAGTACCGTCATACTTCGAACAACGCTCCCCAGTCCCCAGTCCCCAGTCCCCAGTCCCCTTTTTGGGTAGGCTGCCGGCGTTGACGCCGATGCGGATGGGGATGCCTTTTTCGCCGGCTTTTTCCAGTACGGCCCTGACCTTTTCCTTACTGCCGATATTGCCGGGGTTTATGCGAATTTTTGCGATGGGAAAGTCCATGCAGCGAAGGGCTATTTTGTAATCAAAGTGAATGTCGGCCACCAGAGGCATGGAAACCATACCGGCAAGGCGGCCAAGGACTTCGGCGGCACTCAGGTCGGGAACGGCAAAACGCAAAAGGCCGCAGCCCATTTGTCCAAGGGTCTGTATCCTTGCAACAAGCGCTTCCCCGGCCTGACCTTCCAGGTCGGAAAAGGAAAGGCGATCCTTCCACATGGTCTGAATGACCACCGGAGAATCGCCTCCAATACGAACTGCCTTTACATGGGCGAACCCGCCTACAGTAACCATATTCTGTTATTTTTTACCACGAACCAACACGAACTACACGAACAGTTAAAAAGATTTGAACTATGGGTTCGTGAGGTTTGTGTGGTTCGTGGTAAAACAAAAGGGACAAATTTCTGAACCTTTTATTAACCAGCGAGCAGCAGGGTGAATACCATGGCGAAGAGCGAAATTGTTTCGGCAATACCAACGACCATGAGGAAGTTACCAAAGCCTTTTCCGGTTTCCGCATACGCTTCGGCAGCAACGGCCGAACATACTGCCTGGGTAATGGCTACGCCGCCAATACACAGACCGGCGCTTAAGCCCAGAACAAAAAACTTTTGGCTGTTCAGCACTACATTCGCGGCAATGGCGGCAGTACTACCGGTACCAACCAGCGCGTTCATAACAATGAAGCCGTAAATAACGTTCGACAAACAAGTAGCTGCGAAAACCAGCAAAATAAAAGGCGCCGGCTTGTTTTGCAGATAACATTTTTTCCAGGCGCCGATAACGGCCGGCCCGTTCAAAACCATTCCTATCGTTGATCCCAACGCCGAAAGCCCAAAGCTTGCTCCTATTCCAATCCAGCCTAATAAACCTGATTCCATTTGTAACTCCTTATCAAATTTTATTCTTTCTTTTGCTTGAGCGCAAAAGGATTATATAAATAACCGGACCATTCCATCTCAAGATGGTTGCCGGCATATTCCAAAAGATTAAGACGTACTCCGTGGACTATTACCGACAGAGCCGTCAACAAGAGATTAAGACCATGACCGGTAACCAGAATAAGTACCGCAGTGATGAGCTTTAAGAGGAAAGCCAGTCCGAAACTGCCCAGCCCGTCGGCGGGCATTGCCATGCCGTTAAAGATTTGGGCAACCATGGCTCCGGCAAAACCAACCGCAAACAGACGGAGGTAGCTGATGATGTCGGCAAAACAGCCAACGGCTTTCAGGAATATCTGAATAAAGCTGCCAAAACCCTTGCCGATATTGACGAAGAAATTGCCTCCCTTTTGTTCGGTAAATATCAGGTTAAACGCGACGCCCGCAATAATAAGCCACAATGCAAACGGCGGCAGTTCAATGCCCAGCAGCATATTAAGTACCAGAAAGTACAGGCCAAGCAGCATTAAAAGGGTGCCAAGCTGGGCAAAAGCCGTCAGAGAAGGCAGAAGGTTTATTATTCTTTTGCCCCGCGCGTAAACCAGCTGAGTTACTGCCAGAGAAAAACAGAGAAACTGGATATACCAGCGGGACTTCAGCTCGTCAACCGGCACTTCTGCAGGCAGCTTAAACACGTTTTGCAAAAACAGGGGAAATTCCATTACCGGCCCGGAAGGGTTAAACGGCGGCAGAATCAGCGAGATTAACACAGGCGGAAGATGCTCGCGGGGAATGGCAAACCATGCGCCGTTAACGGTTCCCCACACAACAGTGGTAAAGGTCAACAACATCAACAATTTTGCCACATCAGGAAATGTGCCGCTTTTCTTTTTAGCGCTTATTCCAATGATTGCGGCCAGCGCAAACATAAGCAAACCATAACCGGCATCCCCCAGAATCATGGCAAAGAAAATACAGAAGAAAACCAAATATGAAGGGCTGATGTCGAATTCGCGGTAACCGGGAACGGTTCCCAGGAAAGAGAATAAGGGATGGATGATGCGCGCAAGGGCGCCGCTTTTTATTTTTGTGGGAGGAGCGTCATCCGGTCCGGGATCGTAGGCCGTCAGCGCCCAGCCATTATCCGCCGCCGTTCTTTTGAGTTTGCCCAGATCATCAGCAAGGATATAACCTTTAAGGCAGGAACAGGCAAATTCAGACGGTACTCCATCCATGCCTTTTAGTTCAGCCAGTGCATTTTCAAATTCAATTTCGCTCTGTACTTCCAGCATTTCGCGTTCCAGTATCGGACGGCGGTCGACAAAGTTTTGCATTCTGGTTTCCAGCGCTTCCAGTTTGGTTGTTAACTCTGCAATTTCAGCTTCAATACAGGAAAGTGATTTTTCAGGCAGGTGGAAAACCGGCATACCGGGAATGGTTTTTTCCAGTGCCGCAATCCGCGCCAATACCTTGTCCTGGCTCAGTTTTATATAGTTAATATCCTGAGGAATTACCGTTAATGCTCCCGGAGAAAGTTCGTACAGGTGCATTGGGTATCCCAATGCGGCCAGTTCTTTTACGGTGTCGGGGTTAAATTCACCCCATGAGGCAATGCGATCGCGTTCCCTGATCAACAGTGCCAGTTGTTCTCCCAGTGCCTTGCGTTCTTTATCTATACCAAGCATCAGGTCGATCAGATCCGGCCTTACGGGAGCGTTTATCGCATCCAGTGAATAGGGCTCTGTTTCTTCTGAACCCACCAGGTCAGTAGCGCGGCGGCCTCTGCGTCCGGCAGCCTGTTTCCGATCCTCCGCTCCGCGTTCCTGGGCCTCTGCCTGCTTTTTGGAAACTTTGTACGGCTGTATAAGGCTAATGGCGTTATCCAACCGTACTTTGTGCTCATGGGCTTTGACGACCCCATCTGAGGTAGCGCCTTCACTTTCGATATGCATTACCCCAACTTCGCGCAGTTTAACCAGAGCATCTTCCCGGTGCTTTTCCTGCATTACAAGATACACTTTCTTCATGGGCAGTATCACGTTGCCGCCTTCTCAAGTCCTGCCTTGGCGATTTTTCCCCGTACTACGGCGGATGTTTGCTGATCGCCCAGATACACTTGAATCTTTTTTATGTTGTCCTTTGTTTCAGGAATTTTTATTTTTTCAAACAGATTGACCCGTTGGGTCGTTATGCGCAATTCGCGGTCAAGCAGTTTGCGCTGTTCTTCCACAACCTCCGCTTCCAGATCAAGAAGGATGGCCTGTTTCATTTTCTCTACTGCCAAATCAAGCCACAACGGCGTGTTCACCAGATCGTAGTCTGATATTTTAAATTCGGCGCCTTCAAAAACCGGTATCGAAACGCCGGCGATATTGCCTTTGCCGGTTTTGACGCCGACAACGCTCAGCATATCTGCCGTGAAGACACCCAATTCGCTGAAAACGCCAATCCATGTTTTGAAGGACTCGTCAAGCAGGTATTTTTCGGTATGCAGTTCCTTGATTCTCATTTCAGTCAGCCGTATCTCTCCCTGCAGCTGCTGCTTTTTGAGCATCAGCGTTGGAAGATACCGCTTGTACATCTTCAGAGAATCCTTTTGCTTTTTGAGCTCATTTTTGGTGAGCTTTATTTTTGCCATCCTAACCCTTCTTTGGCCAGAATTTATTGATTAACTCGGTCCGCAGACCGGTTTCTTCCGGGCTGAAACAATCGGCAAGAATTTCCCATCCAAGATCAAGGGCCTTTTCCAGAGGAATATTCACCGAAAGATCCATCATTTTTCGTTCAAAGAGTTCGCCGTATTTCAGCAGTTTTTCATCCCAGTGGGTCATTATAAAGCCCATCGCCTTTTTTTCCATGGTGTCTTTGAAAGCGGCGTACAGCTTGATCATGCCGTCCATAATGGGGCGGTGATCGGCGCGGGTTTTTCCGTTAACCATTTGTTTCAGGCGGCTTAACGAACCAAAGGGTTCAATGCGGCCGTGTTTCAGGTAGTATTGGCCTTCGGTAATATAACCGGTATTGTCCGGTACGGGGTGGGTTACGTCATCACCGGGCATGGTTGTTACGCCCAAAACGGTGATGGAACCGGCACTTTCAAAGTCAACGGCCTTTTCATAACGGCTTGCCAACTGGCTGTACAGGTCGCCGGGGTAACCGCGGTTTGACGGAACCTGTTCCTGAATAATCGAAATTTCTTTCATCGCGTCGGAGAAGTTGGTCATGTCAGTTAACAGTACCAGTACGTCTTTGCCCTGCAGCGCGAATTGTTCGGCAACGGCAAGGGACATATCGGGAATCATCAGACATTCAACAGTGGGGTCACTGGCGGTATGCATGAACATAACGGTGCGGGCAAGCGCGCCGGCGTTTTCCAGGGTATCCTTAAAAGTGAGGTAATCGTCGTATTTGAGTCCCATGCCGCCCAGTA
Organism: Treponema sp.; assembly: GCA_009784775.1. Classification (GTDB taxonomy): domain Bacteria; phylum Spirochaetota; class Spirochaetia; order Treponematales; family Breznakiellaceae; genus WQXQ01. Next base: position 6,127 of record WQXQ01000036.1, on the reverse strand, counting down.
CGATAACGTCAACTTCCGCCTGCATGGCAATACGCGCCAGCAGTTCGTTGTACGGCTCGCCGGAAACCGAAAAGATCGGCAGCTTTTGGGAAACAACCAGTGTGTTAAACAGATCGATCATGGGAATACCGGTGCGGATCATGTTACGGGGAATGATGCGCTGGGATGGATTGACCGAGGGGCCGCCTATGGGAATCGTGTTATCGTGCAGGGCAGGACCGTTGTCACGGGGCTTGCCGGAACCGGAGAAGACCCGGCCCATAAGGTTTTCGGAAAACGGCACCTGCATGGAGCGCCCCAAAAAGCGCACCGTATCGCCGGTGGAAATACCGCGCCCGCCGGCAAATACCTGCAATGAAACCAGGTCGCCCTGCAGCCGGTTTACTTCGGCCAGTGATGTGCCAAACACGGTATCAACCTCGGCAAGGTCTCCGTACCGTATCCCATCGGCCCGGACGGTAATAACGCTTCCGGTTATGGATTCAATTTTGCTATATACCTTTTTCATACGTTCCGTCCCCTATGCCAATAATTTCGCGGCGGCCTTGTCCAGGCCCTTCGATTGATTTTTCACCGCTTCCGCTATATCTTTTTCAAGAGTCTTAAAGCGCGTATCCTGCCAATGGGAACCGTTATAGTCCAGGAATTTCTGCCTGAGCCGGTTAAACCAGATGCGGGCCTCGTTCTTGTCGGGGAAGCTGAACTGGGAAGCCAGTATTTGCAGCAGTTTGTTAAAGGTGTACTGCTGCCGTTCAGGTTTGACTGCCGCGTCTACCTCATCAAACGAGTTCTGCTGGAAGTATACGGAGTCAATCAGCTCGCCTTTCAGATAAATAATATAGTCTTCAACACTGGTGCCTTCTTCGCCGACAACCTTCATCATCTGTTCGACTTCGGCGCCCCGCCGCAAGAAGCCGTGCGCATACGCGACTTTTTCAGCGGGAATAATGCCTTTGTACTTGGACCATGAATCCAGCGGGTGTATCGCCGGGAATTTGCGGGCGTCGGAACGCTCGCGGCTCAGGCCGTGGAAGGCCCCAACGACTTTCAGTGTTGCCTGAGTTACCGGTTCTTCAAAGTTACCGCCCGCCGGGCTGACCGTACCGCCAATGGTTACCGAGCCTATGCTGTTATCCCGCAAGCGCACAATACCGGCCCGTTCATAGAAAGTGGCAATAGTCGATTCAAGATATGCGGGGAAGGCTTCTTCGCCGGGGATTTCCTCCAGGCGGCCCGACATTTCGCGCATGGCCTGTGCCCAGCGGCTGGTTGAGTCAGCCAGCAGCAGTACGTTTAGACCCATCTGCCGGTAGTATTCGGCAAGGGTTACCGCCGTGTATACCGACGCTTCGCGGGCCGCAACGGGCATCGAAGATGTGTTACAAATAATAATAGTCCGTTCCATGAGGGAGCGGCCGGTTCTTTCGTCGATAAGTTCCGGGAATTCAATGAGGGTTTCAACGACCTCGCCTGCCCGCTCACCGCAGGCGGCAACGATAACAATGTCAACGTCGGCGAAGCGGCTGGTTATCTGCTGCAACACCGTCTTGCCCGCGCCGAATGGTCCGGGAATACAGTAGGTGCCGCCGCGAGCCACCGGGAAGAATGTGTCGACCAGACGTACCCGGGTAACCATGGGTTCTTCCGGTTTAAGCCGTTCTTCGTAGCAGTCTATTGCCCGTTTTACCGGCCAGCGGAAACTCATCGTTACCGGAATAGTCTTGCCTTTTTGATCTTTTAATTCGGCTATGGTGTCGGTGATTTTGTAGGAACCGGCAGGTTTGATTTTTGCGACCTTGTATGTTCCATACAGGTTAAACGGCACCATGATCCGGTGGGTAAATGCCCCTTCCGGTACGGTACCCAAAGTATCTGCCCGTTCGACCTTGTCGCCCACTTTAGCCGTTGGGGTAAAGGCCCATTTTGTGCTGTCGGACAGCGGATCAAGGTAGATCCCCCGTTCCAGAAAGTGACCTGCCGCTTTGGCAAGCTGCGGCAATGGGTTTTGCAGGCCGTCGTATACCTGCCCCAAAAGCCCCGGCCCCAATTCTACCGCAAGCATATCCCCGGTAAATTCCACCTTGTCGCCTACCGAGATTCCCTTGGTAATCTCGAAGACCTGCAGCTGGCTTATATCACCGCGAATACGGATGACTTCGCTTTTGAGCCGCTTGTCGGCAACCTTTACATAAGCGACCTCGTTCATGGAAACAACGCCGTCAAAACGGACGCTTACCATATTGCCGTTAACGGCTACCACCGTTCCTTTTGTTCCAATCATATAGATTCTCCCGCAGGTGAAATACCTGATTGTGTACTTTCCCTATTTTCCATAATAGAAGTGTAGAGTGATTTATATTCAGCAAAGCCTGTTTCAACTTGAAAAGCATTACGCCGTTCAATAATAAGAAGTTTTAATAAGTAGGCAAAAATAGTGTTGCGATGAAAATAGTTATTTCCCTGTAGTTCTTCAATCGCGTTCCAGCGGGCCTTATCAAGCGCAAGCTCTACTTCAAGAGGCGTTTCCGAAGCGGTTACCGCTTTTACTGCCGCTGCGGCAGCGCTTACCGGAAGCTCAGGCGCTGTATGTTCAGCCCTGCCCAGTTTGATGGCGCGGTGTTTGGCAAGATTCAGCCGCAACGCCTGTTCCCATTCCCGCCAATTATCAATAAAATCCGAGCCGGAAGAAGGGGCATTTTTTGGCTTGGGGGCTTTTTTTGCGTCTTTTTTATCGGTACGGTCGTCTGTTTTTACCGGCAACTGCGGGTCTAAACTGACCACATCCAACAGCGCCGCATCCCGTTTATTGATCAGTGACTTTGCCAGTTTCTTAAACGCATCCGAAGACATCGGCGACGTCTGACCATACATGAGATACGGAAGCTGCGCTGCAAGGTAATAGTAGGATGCCACTTACACTCCCTTTATAGTCCCTTTGTGGAATTTTTAAGAATTTCCGAGAGGCGGGGGTTAAGGTAGCTGGAGAGTAATTCCGCCACGGCATCCGCAGAAAAATCGTAATAGGCAGACCCGTCTTTTTTGGTGATGCGGAAACCGGTAACCAGCTTGCGATCCGGCTTAAGTTCCAGCCCTTTTTTGAGTTCAGCGGCCAGTTTTGCCTTGAAAAAAGTCTGAATTTTGCCTAAAGAGGCTTCGGGTACCAGCACTGCCAGTGAATTCATGGTCTGGGGAGACCAGGATTTCAGCATTTCAGGCAGTACGGTCTTAAGAATATCATCATTGTAGGCCTTTCCAAGTTCTGCCAGGACAATGGTATCCAGTAAGGCCTGGACTTCTCCCTTAAAGGCCAATAATAAGTTCCGCGAAGCCTGTTCCAGAGCGGCAACACCCGCCTTTTCTGAACGCTGGGCATCCTGTTTGCCCTTTGCCATAATGTCCGCCGCCTCTTTTTTGGCTGCTTCTATGAGCTGAGCGGCTTCAGTTTCGGCTTCATGCTTGAGTCGGGCGGCCTCTTCCGAGGCGGAATCAATCCCGTCCTTCTTTATTTTGTCAATAAGTTCCTGTACCTGAATATCCATCGTTTCCTCACAAATGTTTTATATTCCGTCTTTCATTTATATCATAATTCCATTTTTTATGCAATACCCCTTCGAATGATTTGTAGAAGATTTTCATATGGCGGCAACTTGACCTTTTTTCGGAATTATGGTATTATTTTTACCATGCAGAACGGAACTGCCCTGCGGCAAAAAATGTGTATACATTCGAACGAATTTTCCCCAAAAACGCCCAACTTGGCACGAAATTTGCTACACACACACACACACACACACACACACACACACACACACACACACACATGAATTCGCCAGCTTACACTTACTAAAAAAAATTTGTCTGGATAATGCGGGGGGTGTTCCCCTTTTTTCACGCCAAGGCGCGGAGATCACAAAGACACGAAGGGGGGAAAGGGAGGGAGCGGTGTGCCTAGAAATATCGCCGTACCCCTTCTCTTTTCTTGGTGTCTTGGTGTCCCCGTGCCTTTGTGTGGAAATAGCGAGAAAAAACACAAAGGAGTTAAATAAATGAAACGGCTTTATATGATTTTTATTATATTTTTTACTTTAGGAGTATATTCTGTTACTGCAATGGATCAGATAAATTTAATAGGTGGCGGCAGTCTTTTGGGAAAAGTCTATGAAATATCGTCATCGCACATTAAATACAAAGTACATCACCATTTGGATGGGCCAATGTGTTATATACAAGCAAATGATGTTCATTCTATCATTTATGGAAACGGTACATTGGAAAAAATATCTCAAAAGGAACAAATAAGACAGGAAAAAATGGCAAGACCTGAGAGGCATACTGACTCTCGGCGGCAATCTCGTGAAAAGGTTTCTGTTCCACAACTTGGTGAACCAAATTTAATGCAACAAGCATTAAATTTATTACCTACTGTTCCAATAGCAGGTAATAACTTAAAATTTGAATTTGGGGGTGATACTTGGATAGCAAAAGTTAATGGGAACAATTTTTTGGCTGGTAATTGTATATTTGAAAAAAATGATAATGGGTATTTTATAAAATTAAATACAACTAATGTATGGTCTGGTGCTGTTGTAGAGGTTATTGACCTATTAAAAAATATTGGAGTACCGCTTGGTCCTGCAGAAGGTCCTCTCAAAACCGCAGCTATATTAGCTGCCAGAATTGCTAAATGGATGCCTCTTAAAGGACCAGCAATTAACTTAGAATATAACGAAGGTCCACCCGCTTTAATTAAATTATCATCTTAATTATCTGGTCACGCAAAGGTGCGTGACTGGCCTTTGTGTTATTGACTTTTCTGGAATATTATATAATAATTACATGTGAAAACAGCAAGAATATTGGGAATTTCGGCAGAGAGATTTAAGGAGCAAACAATGAAAAAGAAAACTTTTATCGCCATTCTTACTCTAACACTCACAGCATTCATCTTCACAATGTTACTAACAACTTGTGCGAGTACCTCAAAAGGTTCAGAAAATATGTCGGAAATTATTCTTTGGAATTCAGGGGAACTTAATGATAGAAGAATCAATATTAAAAATGAAAACGGACAAATTGTATTTCCTGAAAACGGTGAATGTTATGATCTTGGCTGGGAATCGAAAGAAATGGTAATTATTTACATTCCTAACGGAAATTATACATTATCTCATGGATCTTCATATAAAGAAAAATTTACTACTAAAGGTTCTGTTAATATTTCTCTTAATTCAAACCGTGCCAGAGTGCATATATCAGGAGATATTAGCAAAACAAAAGTTAGAGTGTCTAAAAGCGCAATGCCCGATGTATTTGGCAGAATAAACGCATCTGCATTAAAAGCATTTAAAGAAATAAATAAATCATTAAAAACCACCTTACCGCAAACCGCCACAATTGCTATCTTCCCTGTAACTTCAAATTTAATAGATAGATCGGAATTAGCATTGGAAAGCCTTACAACACATTTTGTAAATGCAGGGTACACTGTAGTTGAAAAACGCAGACTTGATGAACTATTGGCAGAATATGACTTCCAAAGATCAGGACTTGTAGGCGAGCAAACTCTCGGCGAATTATTGGGAGCAGATGCGGTAATTTTCAGTAATCTTGACGATAATCAAAATTTACGTTCAATTGCAGTTGACGTTACAAAAAGCACTACTTTGGCAAAATCTATGTCAGATGCAAAAAATATAGCACAACAATACAATATGCAGATTGGTCAAATCAGCGGAGGAACCAACAATGAAGCTGAAACCATAAATTCATTTTTAGCAAGCCATAACAATATTCTTAATACATTCAAAATAAGTAACACAGGTGCTGATATTGTAGTTTCAGGAGCAATGCAACAAATAGGAAGAAAGAAAAAACTTTTATTGACATTACACGATCCAAAAAACGACATCTTTCGTACAGACTCTTTGGAATATGCTGATGCGCTGGAACTATGGGTAAAATTACAAAGTATTCATGGTTCTAGTCTTTATTATATGTCTTCTAACTTAAAATCGAAATATATGAAATCTGATTATGCTACTGCACATATCAAATCACAATTCGGAACAGGAGTAAACCGGGAGGAAGCAGAAAAATTCACTCAGTTTTTTATTTTCGATGCGATCTC
>WQXQ01000035.1 GCA_009784775.1 Treponema sp. | reverse complement strand
TGGTTCGGTAAATTGCATAGCTAAAGAGTCTAGCTTAACCGTATCTCCGCCTTGATATATTCCCCTAACCGCAACCATAAAATCTCCTTAATTTAAGTATAGCATAAAATAAGTATTTGAAAACCCCGAATTTACCTTAAAAATAAGGGAATAGGCGGGAGTGCGGCAATGCCGCAGCTTACTTTTGGGAGGTTATGCTGAAAAGCCGTTCAAAGTGCATATCAACATTGGCGTTTATGTCTTTTTTTATTTCCTGCCGCAGCTTTAAGAGCCAATGAGATGGCAGCGGGCGGCGCTCCTGTTTTTGGTTTTCTGTCGCAGGAGTAAATAACTGAAATACTTCTATACCCAGCGCATTGGACAAAGCAATCAGCGTTTTATCACTTACCCACGCCCGGTGCCCTTCAATACAATTAACCATTTGTACAGAAATATCAGCCATTTCGGCAAGTTTTTCCTGAGAAATCCCCAATTTTTTCCGTCTGGCTTTAATATTGGCGGATAATATTTTTCTTAGTTGTGCCGTATCAATAATATAAACCCTCTTAATTTTATATTATGGCAATATTAGGTATTGACAATCCAATGATATTAGTACCTAATGATATTAGGTGTTTGTTTACTTATTATTGGTTTATCGAAGGGAATAAATCAGAAGGCAAGGAAGGTGGATACAATGAAACGAGTTTGTATTGTTGTTTCTGTTTTTTTATTTATTGGTGGATTATTTTCTGTCAATGCACAGGATATGATTATCTTGCGAGATGGAAACATGATTGAAGCAAAAGTAATGGAAATACATCCTTCGGAAATCAGATACAGACGTATTGATAATTTGAATGGGCCAATGTTCATCATTCCTAAAGACAGAGTACTTTCCATCAAGTATGAAAACGGTGTATTGGATATTATAAATGCATCCCCTGCAAATACATCTCCTGCAGGGGAACATGAAAGAAGCCAAACGGACGCAGTTGGTTCTTATGACGGTCAGCAAATTGGTATACCAACACCCTTGCAAATTATCCTAAATGCCTTACCTGCAATTCGTATAGCTGGAAATAATATGAAATTTCAATTTAGCGGTGATAAATGGACAGCTACCGTAAACGGGGAGAATTTTTCGGCGGGTACTATTGAGCTTGAGGATACTGATGACGGCTCTATACTGACACTTAAACAAACGCATATTTGGCCGGGTGCTGTTGGAAAGACTGCTGGAAGAATTGCCAACAGGATTCCCGGCGGCGCTGCTGTTGCAGGCGCTCTGGATACTGCCGGGAAAATTGCCGGGGCTGCTGGAGCTATAGAAGCGTCCGGGCCGGAAATGGTACTTGAATATAAAGCAGGTCCGCCTGCAAAATTATCTTTTGTAAGAAGCGCCAGGGGATCGGTTACTCAGTCCGATGTAAAAAACACCAGAGGAGCGGTTACTCAGTCCGATAAACAGATGACAGATGTTCATCCTCTGGTAGCAGAAAACAGGTTTGATCTGGATGGGTTCAATGCATTTGCCATAAGTATAACCGGTATGCCATCATTTTTGTGGGGTCCTTTTGGTGTAGGAATAACTATGACCGTATTTGAAAAATACAAACCAAATGTATTTTTTACTCCGTCTTATTTTTTATCAGGGAAGTATATATCTTCTTATTATGAAGATGATGGATATTGGGGGTGGAGAGATTGTTTCGCTTTAAGCACTGGTGTCCTTTTTAAGCACAGGTTTCCCAGAGATAGAGTGCTTTGGAATTTAGGTGCTTCTCTGGATTTTATGTGGGCTAATGGTTACCGAAATAATTGGAACAATAATGCTTTTTATAGGGGCAATTCTTTTTTATTAGGTATGGGTGTCCAGACAGGTTTTTCGTTCCGTTTTAATCCTTATACCTCGCTGGACTTAAACGGATTGCTCAAATTCCCCTTTGGTACAGTGGATATGGAGCTAGAGTATGATACATGGGGTTATCATGTACCAAATAATGCAGTTGTTGGGTTGCCAGAAAATATATCATATTGGCCTTTTACTGGCGGTATTGAACTGGGATTAACTTTATGGTTTCCGTATAGAAGCCGTGGGCAAAGGTAAGGGTGTCAATCACGCTTTTTGAGGAGGTGAAATTTATGAAAAACAAATGGTTTTACTTATTTAGTATTGTTTTTTTTCTGATTGGAATATGCTCTATTGTTGCACAGGATCAAATTTTCTTGAAAAGTAGAGATATGTTTTATGCAACAATCATTCAAGAAACTCCTTCAGGAATAAGGTATACATATCCCGACAGGTATGGTGATATGGTATTTTATCTCCATATATCCAGTATACAATCAATCAGGTACGAAAACGATAGAAATCAGCCGGAAAATCAAAGAAGTTCTTCCAGAGGGGAGCGCCAACAAGTTTCAACCCCACAACTTGATACACCAACACCCTTTCAGCAAATTATAAATGCGATGCCGGCAGTTCCAATTCCTTTAATTGGGAAGAATTTTAAATTTGAATTAGGCGGTAATATTTGGATAGCAAAAGTTAATGGAGAAAATTTTTTGGCTGGTAATTGCACATTGGAAGAAACTGGTAATGGACATATCCTAACATTAAAAACAACTCATGTATGGACTGGAGCTGTTGAAGAAGTTATTGATCTTTTACAAAAAGCAGGGATACCCCTTGGTCCTGCTGCAAGACCTCTTAGAACAATGGCCAAATTAGCAGCCAGAGTTGCTAATTGGATACCTCTTAATATATCAACTATTATTTTAGCATATAACGAGGATATGCCTATAAATCTATCTTTAGTAAGGCTGGCAAAATAAACAAGCGCACTGGCACCTGACGCCTAGGGTGTCAATCACGCTTTTTTGACCTGCCATAAGTTCTGTGGTTTCTGCATCTTTGACGGAAAAAACGGAGTAAAATACTAGGTATTTATTACAAAATATGTTATATTTAAAACATGGACATTGTATTCAAGCCGTCTGCTTTTGAGCATAATATAAGTGAAGACGATATAAAATATGCGTTTATGAATCCCTATTATGACGAACCTATTGAGGAAGACGGCAGTACAGAGAACAGGTATATCCGTCTTGGATTTGGTAGATCTGGTAATTTATTAGAGATTATGTATAATGAATATGGAGATATTTATTGTATTTTTCATGCTATGAAATGCAGAAGCATTTATTTACATTTATTAGAAAGTTAGGGGGAAATTATGGAAATAATGACAGACGAAGAAGCCTTTGCTCTTGATGAGTATTACACCAAAAATCCACCAAAAGTCGATCCTTCAAAGGCTCGTATTCGTATTCCGTTGGTTCGTGTTGATAATGTTTCTGCAGAATATTTAATAAAAGAAGCAAACGCAACACATAAAAAACCAGAGGAAATAATTAGTAATTTAATTATGGAAAAACTTGCTAAAGTCTCTGCCGTCCTTTAACGCTGTTTGAAGGAAGAAGTGCAAAGTGCCTGTCGCTAAATTTGCCTGATGTCATGATTTATTAGGAGGATAATATGTTTTGTGTGCATTGTGGAAACGAGTTGACAGGTACCGGTAAGTTTTGCTTGAGCTGTGGATTTAAAATAAAAACTGCTAACTCATTAATGGATTACAGCGTTATACAAGAAAATGTAGAATTAAGGGCCTGTTCAAGGAAACAATTGCAGGGTGTATGGGGAGAAATGGCTTTGACCATTTTTGTTTATTTTTTAGTAGTGTTTCCTGTTCAATTTATTTTCTGGGAGTATAGCCCATTCCATAATGCACGACTTGAAACGCTCGTTTCAATAGCTGTATTTGTTGTGTCTGGGCCTTTTTCTTTAGGTTTTGCGGGATATTGGTTGAAACGAATTCGTGGAAATGAGATTTCTACATCAAATATATTTGACGGATTTAATGCATTTTTTCCCAGTTTTGTTTTAGTGTTTTTTATATATATTCTGGTTTTATTGTGGTCTTTACTTTTGATAATTCCCGGAATAATAAAAGGATTGGAGTATTCAATGGCTTTTTACATAATGCATGACAATCCCGGAATAAACCCGTTTGAAGCTATAAAGAAAAGCAAAATGATGATGAAAGGATATAAGGGAAAGTTGTTTTTGCTTTATTTGAGTTTTACCGGATGGGCTTTACTTGGTCTATTAACATTAGGTATAGGATGGTTATGGTTATATCCTTATGTTGGACTTTCTGAAGGAAACTTCTATGAAAACCTAAAACAAAACCAGGAAAAACTTGTTGCAAATAATGCTGTCAAGTAATCTAATCCGCCGTTATGACAACGATAAAGGCTATTTTAAGGCAAATTCGCCGGAATTCTCTTGTGTTTTTATTATAAAATATGTTATATTATAAGTAATACGGTATAATATATAGTATAATAGGTATTATAATGAAGCAAAAATTGGATTTACCATTGCCGTCTGTTAATGCGTTGCGCAAGCTGGGGCAGGATATCAGCGAAGCGCGCCGCCGTCGCCGGATAACGGTGGCTTTGATGGCGGAACGTGCGGGAATTAGTCCCATCACCGTAAAACAAATTGAACTGGGTAACCCTGCGACATCCATTGGCGGGTACGCAGCGGTATTATTCACTCTTGGAATGACAGATCGTTTGCGCGACATTGCGGACATTCGCCATGATTTGACGGGACAACGTTTGGCCGAAGAGTCTTTGCCAAAACGGATCTACCACAAAAGGAAAAGGACAAAAAATGGACAAGAGTAGAGCAATTTTTGTTTCAATAATGCTGGACAATGAGACCGTTCCGGTTGGTGCCTTGTGGTGTCACCGTCGTAAAGGCCGTGAGAGCGCATCGTTCGAATACCACAAAGAATGGCTGGAAAATCCAGGCCGTTTTGCTCTTGAGCCTGCGCTGGTTTTAACCGAGGGGCAGCATTATACAGATAAGGCCTTATTCGGAGCGCTTGGGGATTCTGCACCCGATCGCTGGGGGCGTACTTTGATACAACATGCTAAACAAAGCAGGAATTTATCGGAGTTGGATTATCTGCTTGGTGTTGATGATGAAACCAGACAAGGCGCTTTACGTTTTTCTGAAAATATTGAAGGGCCGTATTTGAAAGAAACTTCCGCAAGTACAAATCCGCCGTTGGTCAAGCTGGAAGAATTGCTCTCCATATCCGAAAAAGTTTTGGAAAATAAAGAAACAAAAGAAGAACTCAAAATAATCCTTAATCCTGGTTCATCGCTTGGCGGGGCGCGGCCAAAGGCGGCGGTAATTGATAAAAACGGGACTTTTGCGATAGCAAAATTCCCCAAAAAAGATGATTCAATAGACATATCAAGTTGGGAAGCAGTTGCGCTTACTCTTGCGAAAAATGCCGGAATAAGTGTGCCGGAATTTCGTCTTGAGAATATTATAGGAAAGCCGGTTTTGATACTTAAACGATTCGATCGTGAAGGTAAAAACCGTATCCCGTTTCTATCAGCTATGAGTATGCTTGGTGCACAAGATAACGATAATAACTATAGCTTTGTTGATATTGCCTATATGCTGCGTAAACATGGCGCTCAGCCTGATAAGGATTGCGAGGAACTCTGGCGCCGTACAGTGTTTGGCTTGATGATAAGCAACACAGACAATCATTTGCGTAATCATGGTTTTTTATATAATGGCAAAGGCTGGATTTTATCACCGGCTTATGACTTAAACCCAAATAATATGGGTTCAGATTTTTCGGTATTGCTGGATACCGAAGCGCACAATTCGCTGGAATCGGCCATAGAGCTTGCGGGCAAATTCAGATTATCCGATGCGCAAGCAAAAAAAGTTATGGACGAGGTAAAATCCGCAGTCGTTAATTGGCGCAAGGTTGCACAATCGTTTGGAATATCAGAATACGAATCCGGCAGAATGAAAACCGCGTTTTTGGTTTAAAATCGCTGTGCGGCTTTAATGCATTTTCTGGTTTTTATCACCGACGCGACCGTATGGATGTAAAACAGTATTAAAAGTTCACCAAATTACCGGAGTAACTCCGTCAGTGTCGTAATACCAGTAGTTCCCCGGTTCCGTCGGCTGAATTTCGGAATAATAATAACGGGGTGTGCTTATAAGCAAAGCATTGCCATTGCCGTCTCTGCTTATATTAATCGCATTCCACATGGATTCATTTGCTCCGCCGTAAAAAACCTGTTTAAGGCTAGTGCAGCCTTCAAATGCATACCAACTAATTGCTGTCACGCCGACTGGTATTATGATACTTTCAAGGCTGGTACAGTGGCGAAAAGCAGAACCGGGAATACTGCTGATCCCCTTTGGTAATTTTATATGCGTTAAACTGGCGCCATTGCGAAAACCACTCATTTCAGTAACGCTATCAGGCATTGATATGCTTCTAAGGTTATAACAATCTGCAAACGCAAGCATTCCTATTCTTGTTATACCGTCTGTCAGCGTAATTTCAGTTAAACTACTGTAGGAGAAAGCATACGCTCCGATTTCCTGCAAGCCATTGCCTACTGTAATCGATCCATTAAAACGATAAAAAGCTTCATGTCCAATGTGTGTTACGCTGTCGGGAATAATGACGCTTCCGCCGCAACCATAAAACGCTGCATCATCAATGAGCGTTGTACTGTCGGGAATAGTTATCTCGACAATGTTACCGGCATTATGAAATGCCCTTTTTCCGATAGCCGTTACATTGTTTGGTATAGCACTGGTTCTGCAGCCCAAGACCAAAACATTATCGCTTTTTCTGATAACACAATTTCCTTCGCTCCGGTATACCGAATTGCCGCTTGCGACAGTTATGTTTACAAGGTCTGTGCATCCGGAAAATGCACGGTCGGAGATGTTGATAACGCTTGCCGGTATTGAAATGCTTCTGATGGTTGTACAATCAAGGAACGCATCTTTTTCAATAGTTGTTATACCATCAGGGATAACGACATCACTGCCGTTACCGAGATATTTCCACAAAACATTGTGCACAACCTTAAACACGCCATCAATTATTTCGGCTATCGGAGTAAGCATATAATAACAAGGGTTTATTTCAAATCTGGTATAATCCCATTTTATAGACTTCCACCGATCCGCCATTTTAATATCGATTTTGGTATCTGCCGGGACTTTCTCAATCTCAATAATGGCAAACCAAGACGACATTACTCCAAATCCGCCAAATGGATGATAATTAAAACTAACTGTTAAAATATCTCTTTCATAAACCACACTCTCAAGCTCATGACGGTCAATGGAAGCGCCTGTTGAAAGGAACAACGTTAAAAGCGAATAATTATTAAAATAATTTTCATCATATTGTCCTATTATATCCTGAAAAGAAGAGCTTTTTACCCATGCGCGTGTGTTATTACAATAGGTTACGGAATAGGTTTCCCCAAATAATTCCAGGGCTTCCGTCTTGGTTGATACTAAAACAGGATTTGTTAGATTGTGAAAAACATTCGGTGTATAGTTGCCGTATTTGTGATAGGGCAAATGGTCAAGATTGTTGAACGCATAACCGGCTCCGGTATACGCTTTGGGTTCAATTATTGGCTTTTCAGGTTCAACGATTGGCTTTTTGTTGTCTTCCCCCTGGTTGTTTCCATCTTCGCCCTGGTTGTTATCGCCTGTTTTTTGAAATGTGCTAGTGTTGTCTGATTTGCTATTTCCGATGAGGTCTGCGGCACAGGCTGTCATGAATAGTCCCGCAATCAGCAAAACTGTCAACCCAGTCAATTTTAATTTCACTACCTTATCCTCCACGAGTAACATATTATATCACCGCTTGGGAAAAACCACAACAAAAAAAGATGCGGATCCGTGTTTTTCCGCCGGAATTTGCCTGTTTTCCCCCCCTCACTTCCTCTTTTTGGCAAAAGCCTCGGCGAAGGGGTTGTACGTGGTGCCGTCGTCTCGCGGATTATTTGGTGATTCGCGTTTATAATCGCTGCGCGGTTTTGATGCATTTTCTGGTTTTTTATTCATCGGCGCAGCCGTCGACGCGGCCGCCGGCGCAGCTGGTTTTTGTTCGCTCTTTCTTGACAGGCTGATCCGGCGGCGTTCGGTGTCCAGGCCGATAATTCTGAATTCCAATACATCGCCAACCTTTGCTGTATCCAGCGGGTTTTTGACATAATGATCGCTCATTTCGGAAATATGCACCAGCGCGGTTTCCTTGATTCCAAGGTCTACAAAGGCGCCAAAGTCAACCACGTTTTTAATTTTGCCGGTGATCATCATGCCGTCGTGCAGGTCTTCAAAAGTGACAACGCCTTTGCGCATGATGGGTTTGGGATAGCCGTCGCGGGGATCGCGGTTGGGTTTTTTCAGTTCTTCGGCGATGTCGCGGATGGTTGTTTCGCCTATGCCGTGTTTTTGTTTCAGCGTATGTATCACAGTGGAGCTGAGGCCAGCAGTTGCGGTGGCGGCGCCATTGGCGTTGCCATTGGCAGTTATTGTTTCGCGTATCTCTCGTGCAACCGTGTAATTTTCCGGGTGCACCCAGGTATTGTCCAACGGCTCGGTGCTTTCGGGAATTTTCAGGAATCCGGCGCATTGTTCAAAACTTTTTGGTCCCATGCCGGGAACTTCATTCAATTCCGCCCGGCTGCCTATCCGGCCCTGCGTATCACGGTATTTGACAATTTTTTTTGCCAATGAACCATTGATACCCGACACATATCGCAATAGCGAGGCGCTTGCCGTGTTAAGGTTTACTCCCACATTGTTCACCACCGACGAAACAACTTCGTCCAGCGTGTCGGACAGTTTTTTCTGGTTAACATCATGCTGGTACAGGCCAACACCAATGGACTTGGGATCGATTTTTACCAGTTCGGCAAGCGGGTCCTGCAAACGCCGCCCGATGGATATGGCCCCGCGTATGGTTAGATCAAGTTCGGGGAATTCCTCGCGGGCAATATCGCTGGCAGAATACACCGACGCGCCGTCTTCATCAACCACCGTATACAGCACTTCAAGGTTGTTATCTGCAATTAAGGCGGTGACTATTTCCTGCGCCTCGCGGCTGCCGGTTCCGTTGCCAACGGCGATAAGCTGCACATCGTAGCGGCGTATTCCTTCAAGAATTAATTTTTTTGCCTCTTCGGCTTTATGATTATAGATAACGACATTGCCAAGGTATTTTCCCGTATCATCCAGAAAGGCGCATTTGGTTCCGGTGCGTATGCCGGGATCAATGCCCAGTACCCGCGTTCCCTTTATCGGCTGCTGCAGGAGCAGGTTTTTCAAATTTTCACTGAACACGCCAATGCCGTGATCATCGGCAGAGTCGTTTTGATCCCCCCGAATTTCCCGAATTAATGCCGGGGACAAGAGCCGTTTAAGTCCGTCCTCGATGGCGGTTTTGTGGTAATCGTTATGGAGCGTATAGTTGTGCTGGAGCATATTCACGGCGGTATCTGTGTCAACATCAATAGTTACGTCTAACGCTTCTTCCCGCTCGCCGCGGTTAATGGCCAGAATCCGGTGGGGCTTGATTCGGGAAAGGGCTTCGGTGTAATCCCAGTACATTTGATACACACTGGTCTTTTGCGCTTCCTCATCGCCTTTGCCCGCCTTGCCCGATCCGTGCACGATAATTTTGCCGTCTTTTATGTAAAAGGTTTTAATCTGCGCGCGGTTTTCCGGGTCCTGGGAAATTGCTTCGGCAATAATATCCATTGCGCCCTGCAGGGCGTCTTCAACGGTGGCGACAACCAGCTCGGGGTTTTCGGCATTTTCCGGATCGGCCGTTACAAATTCGGCGGCCTTTGCCCGCAGCGGTTCAGCCTCAAGTTCCCGCATCGCATCGGCAAGCGGTTCCAGCCCTTTTTCGCAGGCTATCATTGCCCTGGTTTTTCTCTTGCGCTTGTACGGCGCGTATATATCCTCAAGCTCCGCCAAAGTTGCCGCGCGGCTGATATTATTGTACAGCGCCTCGGTGAGCTTCCCCTGCTCAAAAATCAGGCGAATTATTTCGATACGGCGGGTTTCAAGATTTTTTCCGCTGTTGAATGTATGTTCAATATTTCTGACTTGCAATTCGTCAAGTTCACCGGTTTTTTCCTTGCGATAACGGCTGATAAAAGGTACCGTACATCCTTCGGCAAATAATGCGATAACCGCCGAAACCTGAGGTTCAGTTATCGCCAAAGTTTCCGCAATGCCCTTGATCAACCGTCCTTCATCGACCGTAAGGGTTTTGATAAATGCATCTGTAAATTCCATAATATAGTTATTTTATCGAAAATGGGATATTTCGGTCTATACAGGAATTTCCCGTATTCTGCTGTTGCAAAGAAAGTCTAAAACATCTACACTATAAACGATGAAAAAGAAGCTTGTTTTGCTGCAAACAATGATAGATAGTGACAAAAACTACGTTGATGCCTGTCTTCTTGAAAATGTGTATGTGATATGTGTGAACAGGGAAACCAAAAAAAACAAATCCATGCCTTTCAAGGTCATGTATGACAACAACAGTCAATTTTGGCTTCAAAACGAAGTTTGGGAATATTTTCTTACCTGTGATGATTCTGCCAAAGTAGCAGAAAGAATATCCAAGCTGAATAGCCAATGGGGGCAGCCGGTAATAATACAAAAAACCAGCCCGGTTATGCCAAAAACAGTAAATGAAGCGCCGGCGGCCACAACATCAGATGCAGATGAAAATGCGGATGCAGGTTATGGAAAAGGGTATAAAGCCATTGCGGCAATGACAGAAGCCGAGCGGGTTCAGCATATCAAAGAAAGTAAAAACCGATTGGATACATTAGCTGCCCAGATACCCAGAGAAAGGCAGATTATTGCCGAGGCTTTGGTTGAGACGACCCATGATGTTGTGTTGTATAATCATGCAACGTTAATGGATACCATCAGTCTTTCCAGTGATGATGCAAAAAAGCATACCAATGAACTGGTAGAATCCACTCGTTCTCTCATAAAGACATCTTCCTTGCTGGTATCTGAGAATATTTTAAATGATGATCTGGTAAATACGTTAGTATCAAAGTCCGACGGCACTATCATTCAGCATATGACCCGTGTGTATCTGAAAGGGCTTGCGTTTCTTTCTTTCTACAATAAGCTGGTTTCAACCTCAAGCATTATCAATAAATTGCGCATTGATTTCAGAAAAAATTATCTGGCTTTTTATCATGACTTATTGCCCCATATGGGAAATGATATTTCGCTGGAAAAAGTTTTTCTGGGTGGTATGCGGGCAATACCGGAAAATACCTTTTATGATTGGGCAGTAGGATTTTTGGTTCATGACATTGGGAAAGCTGCCGCAATGGAATACCATGAAGGCGCGGCTGTATATAACCGTGATATTGTTACGGAACATGTCAAAATTGGTTACACCTCTGTTATGACTAAAACAAATTATCCCAGAGATGCGGGGCTGATAGCCGGGTATCATCATGAGTATTACGGTGATCCATCGGGTTACGGGCTTTATCGTGTTGCCGTGGAGCAGCACCGGCAAAATAATCCCCGTAGCAAGCCCCTTTGCTGCATTGCGTACGATGTTGAGCCGATGCTCCAATGCGAGGCTTTGGCATTTTTTCCCGCGAAGCTTCTGGAGATAATCGATGTGTATGATGCCCTTACCGATTCGAATCGCAAATACCGGAGAAAGGCATTAACCGCCGAAGAAGCCATTGTGATGATGAGAAATGAGTTTATCAAAACGAATCGTAAAATCGATCCGATTCTTTTTGATTTATTCTCTAAATTTTTGCAGGAAACATCGGCATCTTAAAAGAATCTTTCGTAAGGGGGAAAGTCAAAACGCTGGCGGCTTTCCGCATTTTCCACCTCACGGCTGCGAGCCTCTTCCAGAATTAAGTCTTCAAAAACCCATGCCTTTTGGGCAGGGACATTTTGCGGCGGGGCCGGCTGATTGTTGGCTTCGGATACGGTTTCTTCTTCGATTGCCGGTTCCTGAACCGCCGGTTCTTCAACCGCCTCAACCGCCTCAGGCGGCGGTGGCGGCGGCGGCGGCGCGCGGCGTTGTTCTTCAAACCGTATAAATAATTCGCCGGTTATTCCCTGTTCTCTGCCGGCAAACCGTACCAGAAAGGAAACCGCTCCATCCGGTTCTTCCCGCCCGTTGCCAAGGCGGAAAAGCCGCGGATTGATCTGTTCCAGTATATTCATGCAGCTTTCAAGAAATACTTTGTTTATTGAGGAGAGGGCGGGCGCATCCATGTTTCCCGCCAGCAGCGCGGCGGCTACATCTTTGGCAAAGGCATATGCTTCATTGGAAGCCTGACCCCGGCCCAATGGCCCAATCACCACATCTACCGGATAACGGGGCGCTTCTTCCCTGCGGGGACGCAGCAATTCCTCGGGGATAGATCCATCGTTTTGGGAAAAAACACTTACTGTTGCCAGCATACACAATGCCGCACATACTGCTATTTTAATGCCCTGCCTCCACTTTAAATCCATTATAGAATATTCTGCCGCAATAATCTATAATGTGTCTGCAATGAATGTATCAACTCAGGCTATTTTATCCGAAGGGTTTAGCTGCCCTATAAGGGATGTCCTTTGGGGACATGTGTATTTTACCCCGGAGTTGGCGGCGTTGACCAATTCCGCCCCTTTTGCGCGGCTGCATCGCATTTTGCAGCTTGGTCCGGTCTATCGCGTATATCCGGGCGCAACCCATACCCGTGCCAGCCATTCAATCGGGGTATACCATTTGGGGCGGCGGCTTTTGCAAAACCTTGCGGAACGGGGCGCTGACTGGATGAGCCGGGAAGGGGCCTTGTCTTTTCTCTGTGCCTGTTTGCTCCATGACCTTGGTCATTTTCCCTACACCCACTCGCTTAAAGAACTGTCGCTGCGTTCACACGAGTCCCTAACCGGGTCAATAATACTCGCCGAGCCGATTAAAAGCCTGGTTGGCAACTGCGGGGCAGATCCAGCGCTGACTGCCGCAATTGTGGACAAGGAGCTTATTTCCAATGGGAACAGTACCGAATTACACTTTTATCGCAAGCTCCTTTCCGGCTGCCTGGATCCCGATAAACTTGATTATTTAAACCGTGACGCGCGGTACTGCGGGGTTCCGTATGGGGTGCAGGATGTTGATTTTATCCTTTCGCGGCTTATTCCCTGCCCTGAAAGGGGCACCGATATCGATTCTCGCCTTATTCCCAATGTGGAAGCGATACTTTTTGCAAAATATCTTATGTACCGGACGGTTTATTGGCACCGGCAGGTCCGTGCCGCTACTTCCATGATCAAAAAGGCATTATTGGATAGCCTGGAATCGGGGAAAATAGCGGGAGAGGAACTGTATGGCCTTGATGATCAGGGGCTTTTTGACCTGTTACGGGCAAAAACCGGCCGCCAGGAGGCGCGTATTCTGGCAGAAGCGGTATGGAAAGGGGAGCTTTTCGCGGCAGCCGCAGAATTGCCCTTTACCGAGGCTGCTCATGCCTGCCTAAGGGACGTTAGCCAACGTTCCCGCTATGAGGAACAGCTTGCCGGGGAATTCCGCCGGGCAGGCATCCCCCTTGCCCCCGATGACCTGGTTATTGACATACCTGAACCAGTGTCTTTTGAGACCGGCCTTTTCGTATTTGACGAACATCGCAGTTTTGCCGAAAGTTCAAGCGCCTTTAAGGCCGAAACCCTCGATTCTTTTGTGAATACACTGTACACCATCAGAATCTTCATAAATCCTGATTTTTGCGAAAAAATAGAGACATTGCCGGAATTATATGATATACTTACCATAGGAAAGTTATGGCTACGCTCTTAGCAATGAAGGAGGCTGGATTATGGAAATACACAATGTTTCTGAAGAAATGGTTGTTGAATCGGTAGAAAAAATCTTTAAGACCATAAAGGAAGGGGGTAATCCACAAGGGTTATGTCTGTGTGATCAGTGCAAATTGGATACCATTTGTTTTACACTTAACCGTATTAAGCCGCGATATGTTGCTTCGAACAGGGGTATTACCCGCATAGAACAGGATTGGGCTGCGCGGCAACAGACCGAGGTCGACATTGCTACTTTGGTGTACAAAGGTTTACGGTTGGTGAATCATAACCAGCGCCCCACTTCTTCACATGAGGAAGTTTTGTCCGCTGATACCATTTTGGCTGAACCGGCTTTTTTCATTCCCACCATTATAGGGCGGCTTTTTGACGGCGAAACCTTTGCCCCTCTTGCAGGAGTGACGGTGGAGCTTCGCAGTAATGGTGAATTAGTTTCCATGCGAAACCGGAATTGGCAGAACCCCTTTACCCTGATTACCAATACCCCGGGGGCATTTACATTCTGGCCGGCTCCGGTTCCCACCGAAGCGATAGAAATGCACCGTATTTTTGAGTTCTCGCTTAAGGTAGAATCTCCGCAATACGAACCGATGATCCATTTCTTTAAGATTCCTACCGTGAGTACGATTATAACGGCACATTCCTCTTATTCTACGGATAGAACCTTCAAGCTGCCCGATCTGTACCTCTTCCCGCCGGGAGAAGCAGAACAAAACGGCTAGGGGAAATTCGGAAGTAATATTTCTCGGAGAGGGGGGATTTGAACCCCCGACATCCTGGTCCCAAACCAGGCGGAATAGCCGCTATCCTACCCTCCGATGGGGTCTCAGCAATGTGCTGATGCCGCATAACCTTACTATACCGGATTTATGTATTTTAATGCAAGGTCTAGCGCCACGCCTTTACCGAGTGCAGGTATTCGATGACTCGCAGACCATCGGCGGCGCTTGAACGGGGCTGCCTGCCGGGGTCTTGGACGCAGTTAACGGCATCCTGTACCATGTTGGCAAAGTAGCCGGTGGGGCCGGTAAAAGTTTCGCCGGTATGGCTCAGGGAACGAAATTGCTCGGCATACGGACTGGGAGCGCTTTCCCATATTTCAAAGATTCCATTGCCAATGCGCAGCCGGCCTTTTTCGCAGGAAACTTCTATTTCAAAAACCAAATGATCCCGTCCGGCGCCAACTTCCATCACGGTGGGGAGCGGGGGTGCGGCAGCGCGGCGATGTATTTCTCCCTCCAGCCAGGCAGTTCCGGCGGCGGCGGTGAGTTTTGCGCCCCAGTGGCGGCGGTGCTTTAAGGTTCCATTGGTGAGGAACATGATTGCGTCTGCGAGGTGGGTGCCGTCGTGCCAGAATACATCGATGAGCCGTTTGGTTTTGCCCATGTAGAGGACAGCCCGCACGCTTAATGGCTTGCCCAATGTTTCCGCATCCAAAATTGCCTTAGCGCGAATATAATCTTCCGAATAACGGCGTTCGTGGTTGGTAACAATGACGGTGCCCTTTTCAGCCAGGCGGACAATGCTGCGGGCTTCCCGCAGATTATCCGCCAGAGGTTTTTCGCAGATGACGACTGGTACGCCGGCATCTGCGGCAAGACGGCAGTAGTGGTAGTGGCTGTCGGGGTGGGTGGCAATTGCGGCCAGCTGCGGCTGGTGCAGGCGGAGCATTTCGGCGGCATCTGCGTATACCGGCACCTGCCACTTTTCCGCAAAAAGGCGGCGGCGTTCTTCGTCAATGTCGCAGCCGGCAGCCAGAGTACAGCCGGAGTTGGCAGCTATGGCGCCGGCATGGGTGCAGGGCTTTTCCCGCAGGCTGTCTTCTTCAAGCAGGCTGGCAATGCGGCCCAGGCCAATAACGGCAGCACGGATCATTACGCTGCAATCTCTGCTGCTGCCTTTTTCTTTTTTCCCCGGTGAATGCCAAAGCCAATAAGCGCTGCGACTAATGCCAATATCACCAGCAGGGCAATAACACTGTTAAGGATATTTGCAACCACTATGATGACGAATGACAATACAAGCGCAAAAATCAACCCGACGCCGGCGACAATGGCCCCGGTAATTTTTTTGATAAACGGAAGAATTCCCGCAATCGCCTGAAGCGGTCCAAACAACATCGTAAAACCTACGAGTATAAGGAAGAAGCCAAAAAACCTTAAACCCCAGGTCAGGCCGCGGTGTTCATCTTCCAGAGTATAGATTACTTCGGTAATGGTCTGGACATTAAAAAACCGATAGATAGATGACGATGTTTTTATCGCTCCGGTGCTTTGGAAGTCATGTCGTATAACGTGATCGCCGCTTAATCTTCCCAGTACAATGCCGTTGGTATTGTTTTCAACATACGAGTAACTGATACGATAATCGCCCAAAGCAGGCCTGCTCATGGCTCTTTCTTCTTCGTATATATAGTTTCCGCTAAAGAACAAGCCGTCGGCAATGGCGGCTGGGCGTAGTTCCAATGGAGTAAATGCGCTTGAGAAGGAAAGATTGCCTGACAAGTTATAGCCGGCGATACTGAGGTCGTTGGCAGTTCTGGTAAATTTTGTGTAGCCGGGTTTTTCGTCAGGATTTTCCGGCGCGTCCTGATCTTTAAACTGCGATGAGTTCGGCGTAGTGTCTGACCATTTTAAGTTATATTCGTAGGTAGTAATCGTTTCTGTTCCGCCGCCGACCGTATCGCGTTTGGTCTTGTTTTCTGTTTCAACCCAGACATACCTTTCGATTGTACGTGAAAGGACGACAAATTCCCTGTTTATATGTTCGTTAAGGAATTGGTCAAGTTCAACGGGTGTTCCGGTTAATGTGCCCCTGACCCAAACTGCCTGATTTTGCAGGTTTGATGCGTTTGCCGCGTTTAACTCTGTTGCCGCCTTTGCGGCATCGGCTGCATTGGGACGCACTTCGTTCCAAAACAGCAGCCAGCTTGCGCCTAAAATCAGTAGTATTCCCACAAACACACCGACAATGGAATGTGCCAGGTTTTGCAGAAATCCTACCCGTTTGACGTTTGGGCCGCCGCTGCTGCCAGCAATGGAATTGATCGGTAGTTTTCCAAGATTAAATTTCATAAATACCTTCCTTAAATAACGATATTTTAGTTTATATGATCATATATATTTAGTCAACAAACGGTATTTGGTACGAATATGAGGTTCCCCCAATACCAATTTCTTCATATATCGTGTATAATATAACCCTAAAAAGGAGAATCCTCATGAGAACAATATTCGCTATACTTATGCTCATTGTTATTTGTTCCTGCGAACTTTTTAATAATCCAAGCGATCCTGATTTTCTTGATAATCTGTACACAGAGCTGGCGTGGGCAAATGCGGAAACCGTAAATGTGTTAGTATCAACCGGCGGCATGGGAACTGCGTCACCTGGGGGCAGTCAGCAGGTAAAGCTATGGCAGGATGATTTTTCCAGATACGGGTATACGCCGTTTACCGTCAATTACCAGCCGTTTAACCAGTATCCGTTTACCGGATGGCAGGCCTGGTATGCAGGGGAAGAACCTTTTGCCACATGGAGACCTGACGGAGAAACCGGCGCGGACAGGGTAAAGTTTGAAAGAGCAAATGATACAGGAACAAGCGTAAGAATATATATTTACGAACAGGGCAATATCTATATAGGGCCTTTGGGAGCGGACACTTCAAACATAGAAGTTCGCGTGATTGCCGATTCCCGCTGGGGTACGGTTTTTACCGCGCCGGTGGTGCATACAAAAATGGGCTTCTCCTTTCCTGTGGAGTTCAGCGCGTCAGGCGCGTGGGATTTTTTGGGGTGGAGGGCGTATGCTTTCATCGGGCAGAGTGTTGACGAAATTAACGCGTCGGAGCTCACAGGGAATGAACTGCCGCCCGAAGATGTCGATATCACCGTAACCGGCGCGGGGCGGGCAACCGTAACCATAAACACCAGTAGACCTGTGCTTCTTGTGCCGCTGTGTGTTGTCCCTGTGCGCGTAAGCTACACAAACCCGCCGCACAGTTCGGGCAAAGACTACGGGCTTTCGCAGCTGGTAACAATCGCTTTTTCAACTTACCTAAACAAAAACACCGTAAAGTTAGGCAGTGATTTTATAACGATAACGGGGCAAACAGATGCTATACCGTTTGACATAACAGAGCGGTTTATCATCAGTCACAATGAAAATGCTGATATGGTTTACATCACACCGAATACTCCGCCCCTGCCTGATGAAGTTACGGTTACGATTACTGTGGGCACGGAGGTAAAGGGGCTGTACGGAAATAATATCAATGCTCCTTTTTCGTTCAGCTATAATGTTAACGCCGATACCGGCGTGACGGTAACAAACTCGTATCAGGCGGTGAATATATGGGCTTTACATAATCCTGCGAATTATAACGAGGAGTTTTTCTCTCAGTGGGGAAATTACGACAGAGACCGGCGCTTGCGGAAAACCGGCGGCAATTATCAGGTAACGCTCTATTTTGGCGTGCGCTCTGTGGGCGAAATCAGCAATGATGTTGCGCACGATATTGAAATCGCCGAAATACATTACGCCACTCTAAGGGGCGATGAAATTGCCGCCTCCCTTGGCAGAGATGTTACAGAAGGCTTGGAAAATGTCGCGGGCAGCGCGGTAATAACAAACATAGATGACGATATCGATCCCGCCTCGGCTTATTACAGGAATCAGAACGCCGCGGCGGGGATGAGATATTACAAGGCAGTGTACACATGGGCAAGCAGCCCGACAAGCCCAACACAGGGGATACTGCGCCTTGTTGTGCTTCCCGCAACTGGGGAAGTTTCGCCCGAGGACTGGGAGACTGTCGTACTGGCAAACCGCGGCTACATATCTGTAGTGTATGACGATATCGCGCCTGGCGGACCTGCGCTTACTACCTTTGGCGGGTTTGCCAATTATGACGAGCCCAACAGGGTTTTCGATTACAACAAAAATCACAAGGAAATGGAATTAGCCTTCAACCTAAGAAATATCAGAGACAACTTTGACAGCGCTGACAACTCTGTTAACGGCAATATGAATGCGACAGCGAACAAACCGCGCTCGATGGACGGACAGGTGGGTATCGAATGGCAATGGCGTATTGCAACAAACGGAACGCAAAATCATTTGGGAAGCGTATGGCAGTCCTTATTAGATAATAGCGGCGAAAGTTCTCATTCAATAACATTGGATTTATCAACAGTTCCTACCTTGGAAGGTACAGAAGGGAATGGCTCTACTGACATTAGACAGGTACAAATCCGGTATCGTGATGAACTTGGCAGAATTATCAATGACGATGAGACAAACACGAGCGACTGGACTGAAATCGGAAAATTCCGCTACTATACACCGCAGGTCTCGCCATTGCCTTCATGGAGTGTAACTTACAATGCGGCTAACGGCACGTACAGTGTGGACTGGGAGCCGCCAACGGCAAACTTTGAAGGTGTTGAAGTCTCCGTAAACAGCGGCGAATGGCTGCGGGCTAGCAGCAAGCCGTATGTTCTGCCCAATATACATCACCTGCCTATTAATACACGAAATGTCAGAAACGGCGAAATCGAAGCGGCTGTGGAAACAAAGGTAATGGTACGTTCGTACAACGGCACAGTGCGGGATGCGGCAACGCCGCAGATACGGATTTTTAATAGTCTTGGTGCCAACGGAGCCGGCTTGACTATTAACAGTACGCATCAAGGTAATGGTTCATATAATACAACATTAGGTTCAAGTAATGTTAATGTAATTGTGGTTGATAAAAGCAACTGGAGCACCGCGCTTGTCGCTGTCAACCGTACCGCTGTTTTTCTGCTTGCTGAAGATATTACTCTTGGCGCTGATCTTCCCGGTGATATTCCCAACCCATGGACTCCGCTTGGTGATAGCGATGATCCCTTTACCGGTAACTTCTACGGCAACGGACATACAATAACGATTAACAGTTTGAGTGATGCCGCTGATATAGGTTTATTTGGCATTGTCAACGGCGGTACTGTCCGGGATTTGACGGTTCTGTATGATGCTAATTCTGCAACACCTGAACATGAAACTGTCACCGTAGACCCCACTAACAGCTTCGGCGGAATTGCAGGAACAGTAAGCGGCGGTACTCGCTTTGAAAATGTACTGGTCAGTGGCGCAGTCCTTGTTGCCGAAAGCGGCGAAGTTCGCGCAGGCGGCATTGTAGGGCAAATAACCAGTACGGCAACAGATCCAAGAGCAACAATCACCAATGCTTACAGCGATCTTAATCTAACTGTGAATAGAGCCGGCAGTATTGGCGGCGTAGTAGGTTTTATTGGTACAGAAGTTGGCGCGGCTGCCCTCCTGGAAAAAATAACTAAAGTAGGGAACATAACTGTAGGCGAAGAAAACAACAGAGTGAATGGTTGGCTTAACGCTGGCGGTTTTGCTGGTTTTGTGCGTGGTGCGAATACGGGTGCTTCGCTTGCCGTTTTTAATGATGTTAAATACAAGGATGGTATTATTACCGTAAACAAGGGAACAGGCGATGACAGGATTGGCGGCGCTATAGGGCACATTAATGGCTATATAGATATTCAAAATTGTTCATCGGTGGCGGGCGGCTTTAATATTAATAAAGGCTCCAGTACAAACACCTATAGCTTTTATATTGGAGGTTTTTTTGGAGAAGCCCAAGGTACAGATGTAATAGTAGAGAACTGTTACAGTGAAAACTCTGTCAATATAGGCGTCAACGGAACTGTGACTTTATTTGGAGCTGGCGGTTTTGCCGGAAGGAGTAATATTAACATAAGATATTGTTATGCCAAAGGAGATGTGAATGTCAGATCGTCATCCGATATTTTTGTTGGCGGTTTTGTAGGATTCATAAACGGAGGGACAATTTCATTTTGCTACGCAACAGGGAATGTAAGTGGTTTTGGGGAAGGCATAGGCGAAGGCGTATTACATAACGGCGCATTATCTATAGGAGGTTTTGCTGGGGTTGCTGAGCGCCAACGGATATTTCATAGTTATGCACTTGGGAATGTATATGCAAATGGAATAGATGCATTTGTATCTGCAGGCGGTTTTGCCGGAGAAATTTATGAATTTTTACTTGAAAATTGTTTTGCGTTAGGTAATGTTATTGCCCACATTACTGACAATACACACGCTTTACTAAATGCTGGAGGTCATACAGGTCGGATAATGAGAACATCAATAGTAAAAAATTGCGTTGTTGCTGTTCTGCCCGGTAATCTTAATGCCGGCATGAGTATTACTGTAACTGGTGATCCTAATAGTCGTATTGGACGTGTTTATGGTCAAAGTTTTAATAGCGCACCTTCCAGCAACTACGCATGGAACGGCATCAGGCTGTTCAAAGATCATAACTATGACACCGGCAATCCCGCTCCTGAAGCAAGTTGGGATAACTTTCACAGCGGCAAAGACGGTGCTGACGCTGGTTCCGCTCTTTTGCGTACTCGTTCATTTTGGGAAGAAGACTTGGACTACACTGCAACTGTTAATATCGACGGAAAATCGTATAACGCATGGGATTTCTTTGGCATTGAAGGCAGAGGTTATCCACGCTTAAGAACAGCGGACGGCGGACTATTGGGGGGACAGTGAGCAGGGAGCAATTAGCAGTGTTGTAGATATCTGGGATTTCTCGGGACTCGCAGGACGTGGGTATCCGAGGCTTGTGGGATTAGCGGGACAGTAAACAGGGACACTTCGACTGGCTCAGTACTCAGGGTTCAGCGCGTCAGGCAGATTTTTTCTCTTGAATAAATCTAAAAAGCTGTATACAATTGTATAGTATGAATAAATGTGAAATAGTTATGTATCAACCAGACGGTACTATTAAATTAGAAGTCCGTCTGGAAGATGAAACCGTCTGGCTTACGCAGGCGCAAATTG
>WQXQ01000034.1 GCA_009784775.1 Treponema sp. | reverse complement strand
TGCACTATCCGAAAAGGATCGTCAAATATCCGCTTGATCGATTCCATATCAAGATTGTGTTTTTCGGCAATTAACCGTTCTTTTTCCGAATACCACTCAAATTCAAACATACATCAATACTTTCAATATAGCACAAATAAAGAACAAAGAACAGTGAAAAAAGAAAAAAGTTTTTGTCCGAAAGCTATACCCTGTACCAACACCGCTCAGATTACAAACCACGATTTTGTTCATTTTTCTTTTGCATTTTTCGCCGAAGGGCTCGTACTACGCGCTCCCCACCTGCTGAGGCAGGCGGCGGCGCTCCGCTTCGAGCCCTTCGGAGCAGAACTCAGGGGCGGAGCAGCCGGAAGCCAATAAAGTCGTACCGGTGGCCCGGGTTGTAGCTGCCGTTCCGATCGGCTGAACGGAGGTTCCGCCCGACGAAGTTCCAACCCCCGCCGCGGATAACGCGGTAAGTGCCAGAGGACGCGCCCAAGGGGTCTACATTTCCTCCTGCATTGTTATACGATG
Source organism: Treponema sp. (assembly GCA_009784775.1). GTDB lineage: Bacteria > Spirochaetota > Spirochaetia > Treponematales > Breznakiellaceae > WQXQ01. The sequence continues at coordinate 21,821 of WQXQ01000034.1, read as the reverse complement.
CATTATACCAGTCCCAGCACCATTCCCACACGTTCCCGTGCATATCATACAGGCCAAACACATTGGGTGCATAACTTCCTACTGCGCTTGTCCTATTCAAAACACTATTGTAATTTGCCTGACTGGTGTTTATCGTTGCTCCCGTATTGTACGCCGTTGTCGTCCCCGCTCGGCAGGCATACTCCCACTGCGCCTCAGTCGGCAAACGGTAGCCGGTGGAGCCGGGGACTATCTCTACGGCATTCCATGTTGTATTACTGCTCCCTGGTATGGTTCCTCCATTGCTGGCTATCCAAAACTCCGGATCGTCACTATTCCCATAACCGGGGATGCGGTATGCGGGAGTGAGTCCTTCCAGAATGCTTAGTCGGTTGCAGAATACGATTGCATCATACCAACTTACCGTCTCCACCGGAAATGTATTGGTGTTTAATCCTGTTACAAAAGACGCTCTTGAACCGCCTGCGCGGTGCGCGCTGGGGTTATTCCCCATTACTGCCTGATACTGCTCCTGCGTTACCTGATACCTGCCCATATAAAAACCGCTTACCGTTACATTGCCGTCATTTTCGGTGCGGTAATCTTCTCTGGCATTACGGCCGGTTTCCGTACTGGGACTGCCCATTTGGAAAGTACCGCCGGGTATCCATACCATGTTTTTAGTATTCATGGCATCAATGTCGGTTTGGGAAACCCATTTGGCGTACAGGGTTATATTGGCATTGCCTGGTACGGCGGCGGTAAAATTATAGGGTACAGTAAATGCCGCGTTTTGGTACCAGTGGTCAAATACATATCCGCTTCGGCTGGGGTTGGGCGGGCGGGTTACGGTATCTCCGGCTATTATGCTTTGGGCGGGTATACTGCTGCCCCCATTGGTGATAAATGAAACTAAATAATGTACCGTAACACTCACACCCTGCGTCATGGTGTTATAGTTGGTTGCATCCGTCGGTGTAAAGGTCATATTGTATGATTGTGCGCCCGCATTACCCACCGAAGCAGTGGGCGTAGCCCATGCGAACGAACCAGACACAGAAGCGGTGCCGTTGCCGGGAAGTGCTATATCTGAAAGGGCTTGGCCAAAAATGGCGGTCAGGTTTGTGGGCCAGGTGACTTCTGGATCGGCTTTGTGTATTGTAAGCTCGACATCCTGCGTTGCCGTATTGTAGTTGGTCGCATCCACCGGGGTAAAGATCATATTGTACGATTGTGCACCAAGGCTGCCCACCAAAGCAGCCGGGGTTGCCCACGCAAACGTGCCTGCCGGATCGCTGGTGCCGTTACCGGGAAGCGCTATGTGCGCAAGGGTTTGGCCGTAGGCGGCGGTTAATCCAGTGGGCCAGGTGACTACCGGATCGGCTTTGTAGATGACGCCGCCGGAGCCGGTTACAGAACCGCTGCTCAAATGATAGTCATTCGCCGTGGGGGTGTCTAACATTCCAATGACGTAGAGATACATTTTGTTGGTTCCGGCATTGGCGCTGATGCCGCCAATGAAGCCGGCGTGGGTTATTTCATAATCGACATCTACCACTAATGTGTCGCCTGCGATCAGGCCGGTAAAGATTACCGCTCCCGGCGTGGCGGATGCGGTGCCGTCGTAGACTTTGCTCAGCGGGGTGCCGGCGGCGGTGATGGGCTTTTTGGTTATCGTTACGGTGACATCATCGGGCTGGATCAGGGTGTAGTTGTCTGCGTCCGTGGCGACTAACATGATGGCGGTGGTGACGGGTTTGTCTTCGCCGGCGTGCGCATCAGCCATTCTGCCGCTGCCACGGATCATGATGACTACATCATCGGTGATGATGCCTTCCAGTTCGCCGCCGGAAAGGATGACGTTTACCGAGCCATCGTACTCGCGGTTTGTTGCACTGACGCCGGTAACGGTGACCGGCCTGGGGGTAATGTCTGCGGTAATGGCATACACCAGAGTGTAATTGTCTGCATCTTCGCCGGCAAGTTCCCAATCGCTTAAGACGATTGCTTTGTCAGTGCCGGCGTTTTTGTCGGCAAAGGCGGCGGCGCCGGGATTCAGTGTTACGATATCGCCGGCAATAAGGCCTTCGAGTGCGGGCGTGCCGGTCAACGCTGCTGCGGTGGTGCCATCGTACTCGCGGTCAACCGCAGTTACATCGACAATGGCAAGCAGCTTGGGCTCAATCGTAAATGGCGCGGTTGCCGTTCCTCCATAGCCATTTTCCGCTACGCCGGTAATGGTAATGAGCGCCGTGTCTGCGCCTGCGTTGGTGTTATCGGTATACGAAACCGTGAAATCGGTGCCATCAACCAAAGCATCGCCGTTATGGGTAACGGTGAATGCAGCTTCCTGTGCGGCGCCGGTGTAGGTGTGGCTGCTCGTTACCACTATTTCGGCAAGGGCTATGTCGTGCAGCCATTGGGCGTATACGGTGATGTTCGCGGTAATCACGGTGGATTCGCTGAAAACCGCGCCGCTGCCGTTGGCTCTGGTGTTCCAGTTATGGAAAACATACCCTGCGCGAATAGGCGGTTGGGGAAGTTGCTCAACCGTTGCTCCCGGAGAAGCGGGAACCATGATTATCATGGGGTAGGCATCGATACTGCCTGCAGTGGTGTTGTTCCGGTGGAAGAATACGACAAACGAGCCAGAGGGAGCGTCATCGCCGTCGTTGCCGGTATCACCTTTGGGGCCTTCCGGACCCTCAGGACCTTCCGCGCCCGTATCACCGGTATCGCCCGTATCGCCTTTTGGACCCTCAGGACCCTGTGGTCCTTCCGCGCCGGTATCTCCCGTATCGCCTTGTTCGCCCTGCATACCTTGTATGCCCTGCGGCCCCATCGGCCCTTCGCAAGCCGTCATCATCAACCCAACTGCCGCAATAAGCGCAATAATACCACATAAAAGGCTATTATGTTTCATCCAAACCCCCGCATCATTGCATTCATTATGCCACAGGTATTTCTCATTGGCAACCTTTGCGTCCTTTGTGATCTTCGTGCCTTGGCGTGACAAAATGCGAATAAATGCACTTTTTTTATAAAACACTCATGCAAAACGTACATTTCCGCCATAAACAGTATAGAGAGGTATATCTATGAGTGTTATGGCTTATGCGCCGTTTGGCGCGGGGGGGATTATTATCCGGGTAGAGGCGGATATTCGGCGGGGGATTCCCGGGATCGATATAACCGGGCTTGCCGAAGGAGCGGTGCGGGAGGCGCGGGAACGGGTGCGGGCGGCTTTTCGCAATTCGGGGTTTAGTTTTCCGCTGGACAGAATTCTGATTAATCTGGCGCCGGCAGGACTGCGGAAAGATGGAGCGGCGCTGGATCTGCCCATTGCGCTTGCGGTAATGGCTGCGGCAGGACTTGCGCCGGTGCCGCCGAATATGCTGGTCATGGGGGAACTGGAACTTTCCGGCAGGATACGTCCGGTGCGGGGTGTGCTGGCGGCCATTGCCGCAGGCCTGGAAGAAGGCATCACCGAAAGTATTGTTCCGGCGGAAAATCAAATGGAAGCGGCCATACTCCCCGCTGCACGATTCGCGGCAGTCTCTACCCTGCGGGAAGCAGTTGACGCGCTTTTTGTCCGTGCGCAAACCGGCGCACTGCCCAATGCGGCAAAAGCAGCGCCCGCCAAAACCGTTAGCTGCAATGGCAATGGCACCGACGGCGACTTTGCACACGGCGACTTCGCCGACGTACGCGGCCAAACGGTGTACAAGCGGGCGCTGGAAATAGCCGCCGCCGGCGGTCACAATATGCTGGTCTTTGGCCCGCCGGGCGCGGGAAAAACCATGCTTGCACGGCGGCTGCCTTCCATAATGGCGCCGCTCAGTCCCGCCGAAGCGGTGGAAGTGACGCGGCTGCACAGCCTTGCAGGAACCGGCGCGTGCATCGACCGCCTGATTACCAGCCCGCCGTTCCGCGCCCCGCATCATTCGGCAAGCGCCGAAGGCATTTTGGGCGGCGGCAGCAGAACCCCCCGTCCCGGCGAAATCAGCCTTGCCCATTTTGGCGTATTGTTTCTGGATGAAGCCCCGGAATTTAAAATCAATGTACTGCAGGCCCTGCGGGAACCGCTGGAGGATCGGATCATCAGTATTTCCCGCGCAGAAGGGCAGGTACGCCTCCCCGCCGAATTTCAATTGCTGCTGGCGACTAACGCTTGTCCCTGCGGCCGCCTGGGAAAACGGCACGGCAAAGATGAAGACCCTGCCGGCTCAATATGCCTGTGCTCGCCGGATGAAATTAACCGTTATTGGCGCAAATTCGGCGGCGCCCTTCTCGACCGCATCGAAATTCGCGCAGCCGTTATGCCGCCCAGAATAGACGAGATCGGCGCTAACAGCACCGCTGACAGCACCGCCGATTGCAGCAATACCGCCGGGGAATGCAGCGCAGATATAGCCCGGCGGGTGGCAGCGGCAGTTGCCATACAACAACAGCGCTGCCCATCTATCCGCCGCAATGCACTAATTCCGGCGGGTACAATCGAGGCATTGTGTCCCATGACTGCTCAGGCAAAAAACGCGTTTCACCAAGCGCTTGCCCGCCTGGGACTTTCCGGCAGGGCTTACCACGGCATTATACGGGTAGCCAGAACCATTGCCGACCTGGACAACGCAGAAATTATCGGCACGGCGCATATTCTGGAAGCAGTACAGCACCGCCGTTACGGAGAAGATCCGTACGAAATTATCACTGCCGAGTAATTGGCAAAACAAACACAATTTGGTATACTGTTTTTGTATAACATTATGTTTCTTTGGAGGTAACATGAAAAAAACACTATTGGCTATTGCCGCCATTGTTCTGGCAGGCAGCATCCTTTTCACCGGATGCCAAAAAAAATCAGGCGGCTTAACCATGAAGCCCGGAGTTCTGACGATAGGCATGGAAATAGGCTATCCCCCCATGGAGTACTATGACATAGACGGCGTAACACCCATCGGCTTTGACGTAGAACTGGGAAAAGCGCTCGCGGCAAAAATGGGTCTTAAAGCAGAATTCATTGACACCGCATGGGAAGGCATTTTTGCCGGCGTTGATACCGGACGGTACGACTGCATTATTTCATCGGTAACAATTACTCCCGCGCGGCAGGAAGCCCACAATTTCAGCAAACCGTATGTGGCAAATACGCTTGCCATGGTGCTGCCCAAAAATTCTGCTCTCACCATCAAAGACCCATTGGAATTAACCGGTCTTAATGTTGCGTTCCAGGCAGACACCACCGCGGATTTCTACATGGAAGAACTTGCCAAACAGGGCTTGCGGTATATCGCGCGCAGGTATGACAAGGTAATGTACTGTTTTGACGATCTCAGAATGGGCCGGGCAGACGCAATCGTAACCGATCTGTTGGTCGCTTATGACTACATCGCCCCGCTGGACAGCCCCTTTGAAATTGTCTGGATCAGCGATGATCCCGAAGTATTCGGCATCTGCATGAAAAAAGGAAACGATGCGCTTACCGAAGCGATAGACAATGCGCTGAATGAGCTTTTTGCAAACGGAACAATGCTGGACATATCGAAAAAGATATTCGGCATGGATCTGGTCTCAATAGCCCGGAAGTAACATTGGAACAATTACACGAGACCATCATGCGGATGGTCTCATGGATACCTCCCCTCCTCAATGGCGCGCGAATCACCATAGGCCTGACAGTGTGCGCCATGTCGGCGGGGGTGGTATTAAGCCTTTTTATTGCACTGGGGAAGATGTCAAAAAATGTCATCCTCAATAAAGTATGCACTGCGTATACGTTTTTCTTTCGGGGCACTCCCCTTTTAATGCAGCTCTATTTTATCTATTACGCCCTGCCGTCTATTTCCAGTATATTTCTTATTCAGACAGGGTCTCCGGGAGCGGATCGATTCATTTATGCCTTTATCGCCTACAGCCTGAACTGCGCCGCGTATAGCGCAGAGATTATCCGGGCGGCGATTCAAAGCATCGACAAGGGTCAATTCGAGGCTTCCCGCGCGCTGGGGCTTTCGTATCCCCAGACCATGCGGCTGGTCATTATTCCCCAGTCGATACGGCGGCTTATTCCGCCCATTGGCAACGAATTTATTCTGATGCTTAAAGACGCCTCGCTGGTGTCGATGATAGCGTTAGCTGACATTACCAGAGTTACCAGAAATATCGAAGGTTCAACCCGTTCCGCTCTGGTGTATATTCCGGCGATGGTACTGTATCTGGTTATCACTGCGATTTTTACCTTTGTCTTCCACAGGCTGGAAAAAAAATATTCGGTGTACGAGTAGCTTATGGCAATGATTAAAACAGTCGGGGTATACAAAACATTTCCAGGCAAAAGCGGCAAGGGAGCAAGCCGCAGAATGCCGCTGGAAGTACTCAAAAATGTGTCCCTTACCGTTGAGCAAAAAGAAGTGATCTGCATCATTGGGCCGTCCGGCGCGGGGAAATCAACCTACCTTCGCACCTTAAACCACCTTGAAGCCATTGACGAAGGCCAAATCTACATCGAAGACAAACTGATGTTTGACTGCCATCACGGAAAAAACAAGGTGAAAATGCCCCATAATGAGCATATGAAAACCCTGCTTGAAGTAGGCATGGTATTCCAGCGTTTTAATTTATTTCCCCACAAAACAGCCCTTGAAAATGTAATGCTTGCCCCCATGCATGTCCGCAAACTTTCCGAAAAAGAAGCGCAGGAACGGGCAAAAGCCATCCTTGATCGGGTGGGGTTAGGCGATAAGTTCGATGTCTATCCCGCTCAGCTTTCCGGCGGCCAGCAGCAGCGGGTTGCCATTGCGCGCGCCCTTTCCATGGAGCCGCGGATCATGCTTTTTGATGAACCTACCAGTTCACTGGACCCGGAGCTTGTGGGCGAGGTACTGGCGGTAATGAAACAACTTGCCAAAGCGGGAATGACCATGCTGGTTGTATCGCATGAAATGAGTTTTGCCCGTGAAGTGGCCGACCGGGTAGTATGCATGGTCGAAGGCTCCATTCTGGAGATCGACACCCCCAAAAATATGTTTACCAATCCTGCAAACGAACGTACCCGCCAATTTTTACAAAGCGTTCTATAAAAAAGAACGCCCGCGTTATAACTTTATAAACTGATAGGTAATACCGGTACTCTTTACAGAAACCCGGCAATAGGTTCGGCTGCCCTTAAAGTCTTCAATGGTTATATACTGTACGCCGCCCACTTTTCGGTCGTCTCTTTTATGCGCGTGACCCATAAACATACTATCACAGCGGTTTTGCAAAATTGAACAAACCCGCGCGCGCTCTTTGGCATCGGTCAATTGCTGCATACCTCCCGAGCTGCCCACAAAAAGATTAACATGGGTAAACACAAAAACCCGTCCATTGGCGCTTCGGAGTTCCCGTTCCAGCCAGTTCAGCTGATCTTTTCCAAAGTAGGAATTGGCGGAGTCCAGCACAAAAAGAGTCGCTCCAATGCCGTCTATCCGGTAACGGGTTGATCCGATAAGCGATTTCCAGTGCGGCCAGTTGTCAAAATAAATATCATGATTCCCTATCACCGGATAACAGGGAATACCAAAAGACTGGGCAATGGCAGTAAATTGTTCCAGGTCTCCGCGGGTTCCGCATTGGGTAATATCTCCGGTTACCACCACAAATTTAATGTCATTATCTGCGGCAATAACGTCCTTTAATTTTTCAAAGCCGCGGGTATTGCCGTCTTCAATATGGATATCAGTTAACACTATAAATGAAAATTCATTTCCCAACGATAATGACATATCTTCGGGACGCAAAAACTGAAAATTATTCCGTTCCTGCAAACGCTCATCCAGACCAACCGATCGGAAGAGTCCCAGCAAATCATTATTGCAGCTGGTTAACAAAGTTATTAATAAAAATAATATTATTTTACCAGGCAAATCGTACCCCCCCGCGATATGCAATGCCGTAAAAAGTGGAGGTCAGGCCATCGCCTCCGCTCTGAAGCAGCTCCAGCTCAAAGAGTATCGTCCATCGTCCGGTTACATGGATATCGCTGCTCAACTTAAAAGAATAGGCTCCCATGTTGCCCATATAAAATTCACTGAAATTGGCGCAGCTTAATCCAACGCGCAGTTTTTCATTATGTAAAAAATTGACATATCCCAAAAAAGCCAGCGCAGGTTCATACATGGGCGGCTCGTCAAAAAAGGTGATAAACCGGAAATTATAACCAACGGCAAGCCCTGCCCAGTGCCCGTCTAATGAAAGATACGGCAGCAAAGAATGGGCATGGTAATCATAGATCGGTTCCGGCAAACTGTAGTACATATAGGAAAAATTAAAACACAGGGGTACTTTGGAAAACGGGGAAATATGCCCGGAGCTAAATGCCTTGATTTCAGCATCATTATCGATATTACCCAGGGCGAATCCAGCTTTGAAGGTATAGCGCTCATTCAATTCCAGCGCGCCAAAAAGCGCAAAATCTCCGCCGGAAGCAAAAGTGCGGTTGTATTCTCCTCTGACGGCAAATCCCAGTTCCTTTTTGGTAAGCTGTACAGCCGAGGAGGATTCCGGGGATTCCGCAGAGATTCCGGACAGGCAGAGAAAAAATAGAAAAACCGCCATGATTCCGGCACCGTAACAACGCATAACTACCTACAATATAGTAACTTGGGATTATATAATCAAGGAAATTACCATGAAGCCCGCAGCGCCTATGCTGTGCCCATCCTGCTCTTCCCATGCGGCAATAATCGTATTTCCAACCATGCCAATTCCGGTATAGACAAAGCCATCGGGTAATGGCGGCAGGGAAAATTGCTGTATAATGGGTGAAATATCGGTTTCTTTGATGTAAAAGCCCGCGCCCTGAGGCTGTATTGCCACCAGGAATGGATGCTCTGGCCGGCCGGTATAAAACCCCAGAATGGCGGTTTTTTCCCGATCTACGGCAAAATAGCGGGTACTGTGGAATTCCGGCGAAACCACTGCCGCAATGCCGCTGCCGCTGTGGGCAAATACAGCGGAAAGCATCTTTTGCAGCGGGGCTGGCGCGGCGGCAAGCGGAGCCGGCAGGGCGGCGTTTTGGAAATCGCCCAGGGAAACCTGTTCGCTTGCGCTCGCAGGCGAGCTTGCATCAGCCAAATTGCTGCGGAACATACGGATTACCGGCGGGGCTGCCATTTTTCTGACTGCCCGGAAATACCAATACCCGTCACTGCCATGGCGGAGGGCATCAATATCCCAGCCATCTTCCGGGGGAAACGCATCCAGTAACGGCATGGCCAGGGTTTTGGGCCTGGATGCATACTGGTCAAGCGTCCACAGGCGGACTGCGGGAACAGGCGCGTCCGAATCGAAGAATCGGTCATCACGGTACAGCAGCGCGGCGGGCTGTGCATCATACAGGATAAAGGCGCCAACGGTATACTGCCGCCACCATTCCCTGCCGGAAATATGGTACAAGCCTATTTTTTCCGCCGGCGCCCCCTGCCCCTGCCACAGGGAGAAACGGATAAAACCATCACGGTTAACTGCCATTACCAGTTCTTCCCCGGAAGATGCGTCCTGCGCAAGCATAAACCGAACGTGCGGCGCAAGAGGCCAGGGAATAAGAGCGGCGGAAAAACAGGCATCTTCTATCGTTTCCAGTAAAACCGGCACGACTTCGCCAGAAGGCGCATCAGTAAATTGAAACCAAAGGGGAAATTCCCCCGCCTGCACAATAGCCAGCGGCTGCACAACGGCCGCGCCGGAAGATTCCGTTGCAGGCCTGTTACACGAAAACAGAAAACAGGACAGCAGTACCGCAAATAATATCATACAGGAACCACCAATGTGGTAAGCGAATGGCCGGGCAGTACAAGCGGCGCCGTTACTGCTTCTATGCGGAGGCGCACTTTTTCGGTTTTTGCGCCGCGATTCAATACCACCGCAACCATTTCCCCATCGGGATTTTTGAATGCCGTAACCGCAAGGCGATCCGAAAAACTGCTTGTTCCAATCCGCACCGCGCCGCGTTTTATAAAACGGCTGAAATGGGCAGTCGCATAATACGTTGGTTCAAGAATAACCTCATCTGTTGCAGGGTTAACCATAATCCGGGCGCCGCAGCCAAAAGGCCGGTCATGGTGCGGGCCACCGTCTTCATCAATTAAAAGATTCCAGGTAATTTCAGCCGCCATGTAGTTATTGAAATTCCCGATCATTTCATTGGCATAAAATGCCATTCCCGTCCAGCCGCCATGCGGAAAACTGTCCGTTTCATTGTGCGGCGCTCCAATGCCGCTTTCGGTCAACAATAGCGGCTTGTCCGGAAATGCGTTATGCGTCATATTAAGGGCGTTAAAATGCGTTCCGCTGTACCAGTGAAATGCTATTCCCCAAATAGAATCTTTTGCGCCGGGAACGGCAAAGCTGTCGCGCGCCCGTTCATACACCCGTTCCTTGTTGTGATCCCAAATCATAATGCGTATATCATCAAAACCTGCCGCCTTAAGCGCGGGTTTAAGAAATTGATGCGCAAAAACCGCTTCTTCCTGCGCGGTATACACACAGCTCTCCCAGGTTTGCCAGGCCATCGCTTCATTCTGAACAGTCAGTCCAAAAAACGGTATACCCTCTTTCCGGTATTCTTCACAATAACGGACAAAGTACTGCGCCCAGACTGCATAGTATGCATCCAGCAAACGCCCTCCGTGGCATATATCGCCATTGTCTTTCATCCATGCAGGCGGACTCCAGGGAGAGGCAAAAAGCCACAGATCTTCCCCAACCGCTTTTTGGGCAGCCTTGATAAACGGCAGAATATAGGCGCGATCCCGGTCTATCGAAAAAGTTTTAAGTTCTGTGTCTTCATCTTCCACATAGGTATAGCGGCTTATGGAAAAATCGCAGGAGTGAATATGGGTGCGGCAAAAATTGTAGGCCAGCCCTTCTTTGGGATCAAAAAGCGCTTTGATGATGGTCTCTTGTGCGGCATCGCTCATGCGGGAAAACTGATAGGCCGACGTTTCGGTAAAAGCGCCGCCGAATCCCATAATGGTCTGGTATGTTACTTCGGGATACAGATTGATAACTTCATTTTCCGCCGCCGGATCCCGTTCAAATACGACCGGCTCAAGCGATTGAAACAGTTCCCCTCCCTTAACGCTTTGTACAATATGTACTTTTCTAAACTGCATATGTTCACCTCCGCTTGACACCTTCATTCATAATATGCTAGAGTGGCAAAATAAGGACGGAATCTATGGAAAAAGGCTTTTTTACGGTTTCATCATCCAAAAACCCCAAAATAACCATACAGGTCGCAGCCGGCCATTTTGCCACCGATAGTTCCCACAGGAACCATTATATCGACATAACCGAGTTGAAAGCAAGCTCGATTGCGGCCAGAAGCGCCGCGCGGCAATTGGCGATACCTTACCTCTCGCACACCCTTGTCGATGTTATCGTGTATATGGATGGTACTGAAATACTTGCCGCTTATATGGCAGACGAATTGCTGCAGTCGGGGCTGGGTGTGGTAAACGCAGGCAGCGATATTCACCTGGTAACACCCATGCTCAGCTCGGATGGTCGTTTTATCTTTCACGGAAATATACAGGAAAAGATATTAAACAAGAATGTAGTGCTGATGGTCGCTTCCATGACTGCCGGCGCAACGGTCAACCGCGTACTGGAATGTCTGGATTATTACGGCTGCAAGCTGGCTGGTATTTCAGCCGTGTTCAGCATAGCGCCCGAAGTTGATGGCCGGGAAATTCATTCGTTGTTTACCCACGATGACATACCCGATTATCAGTTTTACAAACCGTCTGAATGTGCAATGTGCAAACAAGGGCTTAAACTTGATGCATTCATGAACAGCGAAGGCTATACTCAAATTTAAGGAGAGTGAAATTATTATGTCTATCTGGAATTATATCTACGAGACCATGGGTTTTTTAGGATTGACCCATCTGAATGTGTGCATGATACTGGTCGCTTTGGGTCTGGCGTTCCTCGGTATCGTCAAAAAATATGAGCCTTTGTTAATGCTTCCTTTGGCCATAGGAATTCTCATTGCCAATATACCGGCTGCTGGTCTTTCGGCCTACGATGAAGGCAGGTTGATGCACTTCCTGTATTCAGGGATACGGCTCGTTATTTATCCGCCGCTGATTTTCCTGTGCATTGGGGCGATGACCGATTTTGGTCCGCTGATTGCCAATCCCAAAACCGCAATTATTGGTTTGGGCGGCCAGCTGGGAATTTTCGTGGCCATGGGAACAGCCTATTTCCTGGGCAATTTGCTGGTACCCATCATTCCGGGGTTTGACGGCTTTAGCCTGCAAGAGGCAGCCGCCATCGGTATCATCGGCAGTTCCGATGGACCAACTTCCATTTATACCGCTACTCGTCTGGCGCCCGATTTATTGCCCAGTATTGCCATTGCCGCTTTTTCGTACATGGCGCTGGTTCCCTTTATTCAACCCCCCATTATGAGACTGCTGACAACGGAAAAAGAACGGGTCATCGTCATGCCGGAACCCAAACAGGTTACCCAAAAACAAAAAATACTGTTCCCCATCATCATGATCATTGTAACTCTGTTGATATTCCCCGCAGCCAGCGCGCTGATTGCCATGCTGATGCTGGGCAACCTGATTCGTGAAAGCGGCGTTACCCAGCGCTTTGTGCCGACCCTGCAAACCGAAATGTTAAACATTTTGACGCTCCTGGTCGGTTTAAGCATTGGCTCTTCCGCCACTGCCGATCGCTTTTTGCAACCCAAAACATTGATCATCATTTTAGTCGGGCTTTTGGCATTTGTGTTTGGCACCATTGGAGGCGTGCTCACCGCAAAACTGCTGTGCAAACTGACCGGCGGAAAAATAAATCCCCTGATAGGCAATTCAGGCGTTTCTGCAATGCCTATGGCCGCGCGCATTTCTCAACGGATGGGACAAAAGTACAATCCGCAAAGCCATTTGTTGATGCACGCCATGGGGCCGATTGTATCCAGCACCATCGGTTCGGCTATGGTGGCAGGTGTTTTAATATCCATTTTCACCAAATGATATAAAGATCCATGCCTCTGTATTGCAGCGTAAAACACCCTCGGCTGAAAACCAGCTGTCCGTTGCCGGCCTGACGGGAAAAACCGGAACGGCGTCAAACAACAGAGGCGCGGCAAAAGGGGATGTGCCGATCCAGGGGCCGGGGCCTACGGGAATTTCCCGGCCGCTTCTGGCTTCGGGAATCAGGCGGCGCCGGTCAAAACCCGACTGTACGATTCTTTCCGCTATACCACACCAGTCCGCAAGCCAGGGATCGGCGCGTATTTCCGCATTAAGCGCAGGGTCATCAAACAGCTGGCGAAAACGGGGCCAGTTAAAATGATGGGGCAGCCGGGGAACGGCGGTCGAGACATTCTGTTCTGCCCCATATGCCCGGGCAAGCTCCCAAAACAGCGTTGCATCTACGCCCCCCTGCCAGCTCAACACAAGGCTTTTGCCACCAGCCCCCGCCGAAACGTCAAAGGGAAATATCGCCCCGGCAGGCCTGAACACACCCGGCCCAAGCCCCGCATCCGGCCAGAAAGGCCAGGCATACACGGCGCTGGCCCAGCTTACGGGCAGGGAAATCTCCACCCCGCCACTGCCCCCGACTTCCATCGACTGTTTGTGCCCTGCATCATTCAGCCATTCTACCCGCCATAATGGATTGCCCAGCAGAGCCTGCCAGGCTTGCGGAAGCGCCGGAAATTCCACCATACACCGGGAATCCGCCGGAGATTCCCCACAGCCGTGCAGAAAAAGCCCTGCACAGGAAACAATCATCAAAAAATAGTACTTCATACCATTATATATGGCGAAATATGCCATTTTGCTTGCATGTGGTTATTGCTTGTTTTGTTATTTTCATTATAATTAAGGAATGGCTGAAGTTACTGCAAAAACCTACACTGATGCTCTCAACGAGATGCTTTTGGAACGAAAAGAATGGCTCGAAAAGTCCGAACTTCCCAAACTCAAGGAAGATCTGCGTGTTTTTCAAATATCATTTTCGACCCTGTATAATATATTCCTTAGAAAAAAGCTCATAAATGAAGACCCTTACAAGCAGGAAGCAAAAATCAACGATATTTCGGTCCCCGAAACCGGGTCGCTTACCGAAATAAAGCGAATAGAACAAATGTCACTGCGGCTTGCCAATTACGATAATCAGCTTGACTTTCTGGTTAACTTCTACCAATTTGGCGTTGATTTTCTAAACCTTGAGCGGATACGAAACATTGTCGGCCTGGTACGCTATATAGACTGGATGAATCTAACGCCGGATTCCAGGTCGCCCAATACCGTCATTGTTTCCACACTTGTCAGTAATGCCAAGGTAGGGGGAGATTCGATAGGCCTGAGTATCATTGGCGAGTCACTCACTAAACTGCCAAAATGTACCACCAAAGTCATGCGCATTCTGCGTGACCTTTCCGCATACCATAAGGAATTCTACAAGTTCAATATACGCGGGATAACCAAAGGGATGCCGGCATCGGAAATTAATCCCGGTAATATCAAGAAAAAGATGAGCGTCATGATGCCCGGCACGCCGTTTTATCAGGAATTTATTGAAGAGCTTATAAGGGAAGATTACTCAAAAGACGGCCCGGCCCTGCAGGAAGTGATTCTTAAATCGCTGAAACTGGCAGAAGAAAAGAAAAAGATCGACAAACCCAAAGTATCATATAAAAACATTTTGTTGAGCGGAATTCAGGCTATTGGGGCCGCCGGCTCGGGGATGGTTGAAATTGCCAAAAAAATGGATGAAAACGAGGTAATCCTGGAAAACCAAAAGAAAGGGCTCTGGGAAAAAATAAAGAAAATATTAAAGTCAATGACCAGCGCCAATCCGGATGAATTAGTGTATGAACTGCAATACTTTGATCAGGTAAAGGGAGTAGAAACATGGGAGCATCTTAACTTCCGCCTGTTCCGCGCCGAATTTGACAAGAAAACCAAAATCTACATGGGGATGAGCGGACAGGGATCGCTCATGACCAAGCTGGCGGATATGCCGGAAGAACAAATATTGAGTTATCTTGAGCGGGCCATTAAGGATTTACAGGCTCTTCATCGAACACTGGCCGCTCTTGATGAATTTTTCAAAAGCAGCGTAACAAGAGAAGAACGGGATCAGATAAAGGGAATAAAACCCGAACTGGCTTCCATAAAAAACTGTTATATCAAAGCAAATAAAATTCGGCATGAATACAGCGCTCTGAAAGAAGAAGAAGAGCAGCTGAAACGGTTAGGACTTACTCCCGCCTCATGACGCGTCTAATCAGCTTTTTTTGTATTTTGCTTTTTTTCGGTTATGCACCTGCGCAGTCACAAGGGCTGCGTGAGGCTGAACCAGATGAGCCGAAATATGCCGAAAGCCGTCCTCGTGCGGCAGCCCGCGACGAGCTTACCGTTACCTTTTCAAAAAACGAAGTAGAGCTGGATTTCCGCAAATCATATATGGCAAGCGAAGCGCAGTTATACACCGCGATCTACGAAGGGCTTTTTTCGTACCATCCTTTTACCATGGAGCCCGTTCCCGCCGCAGCGGAAGATTGGGAACTTTCCGAAGATAAAAAACAATGGACGTTTACGCTCAGGGAAGATGCCTATTTTTGGAATGGCGATCCGGTAACCGCGAATGATTTCCGCGCCGCCTGGCTTTCATTGCTGGAACCAGCGCGCGATGCCCCTTACTCAAGCCTTTTTGACATTATTGAAGGGGCGCGGGAATACCGGACTGGCGCAGCGCGGAACGCAGACAACGTGGGCATTATTGCCTCGGAAAAAAAGACATTGATAGTCAAACTGAATGTACCGGCGTCTTTTTTTCCATCCATGCTCTGTCATCACTCATTCAGTCCCATTCATGCATCCATGCTTAAAATCGAAAACTGGTCGCTTGCCCCTCCGGTTTCCAATGGCCCGTTCCGCATTACCGAAATGAATGAAGACAACATCATTTTTACCAAAACCGATACCTACTGGGATTCCGATGCAGTTGCGCTTAACAAAATTACGATTAAGTTTACCGAAACCGGCGATGCAGCAAGCGATCTTTGGAATTCAGGCGAGGCGCATTGGATTTCCGGCGATGTAAACATCAGCACATTGACCGACCGCAGCGGCATTGAAGTAAACGCCATGTTTGCCACCCATTACTATTACATCCGTTCCAAAGAAAAACCCTGGAACGATTACCGTGTCCGCCGCGCCCTTATTCTAACGCTGCCCTGGGACGAAATTCGCGCCGGCCATATGCTCCCTGCCAAAACGCTCATTTATCCCCTGTTTGAATATCCAGAGATTGAAGGCCTTTCCGTCACCGATACCGAAGAAGCCATAACACTGCTTGCCAAGGCCGGATTCCCCGGCGGCGCCGGCCTGCCCGAACTGGTAATGCGCATTACCCCATCGCAGGAAGCAGCCCGCATCACCGGCCTTATGGCAAGCGCCTGGAAAGAAATCCTTGGCGTACCCGTGCGGGTAGAAGTGGTTCCCTTTCATAATTATTTCCAGTCACTCAAACTTGATGACTACACTGTAGGCTCGTTAACATGGATTGGCGACTTTGCCGATCCGTATACCTTTTTACAAATGTGGCGCAAAGATTCCAATCTTAACGACGCCCACTACCACGACGACGACTACGAAGCGTTAATGGAAAAATCCATGCTCGAAGAAGGCGAAACCCGCTGGGCCACCCTTGCCGAAGCCGAAAGCCTGCTTCTGGAGCGCGGCTCCGTCATCCCCATCTCCCACAGCCCCGCCATCAACATCGTCGACACCGGCGAACTGGGCGGCTGGTTCCCCAACGCCCTGGACATCCACCCCTTCAAATACCTCAACTTCAAAGCCTTCCGCCCCTTACCTGGCGTGGTACTGGGGAAGTAGGGCTTACGAGCCTTTTGTGCTTGCATTTTTCAATACAATGGCATATAATTATACTTATACATTTTGTATAAGTATAATTATACAAAATGTATAAGTATAATTATACCAATTTTGGGGGTCAAAATGGCTTATATCCGTAGAATTTTAGCCAAAAAACTGGAAAATACGACAAAAACCTTTTCCGCAACCTATTTAAGCGGAGCCAGACAATGCGGTAAATCGACCTTGGTTCGCCACCTTTTGTCCCTGGATGATGCCCATTACCTGACTTTTGATACCACTACAGTCAGAACAATGGCAAAAAAAGACCCCGAGGCATTCATTGCCAGTCTGCCAACAGACAAATTAAATATTATCGATGAGGTGCAAAGGGTTCCAGCAGTCAATGTGCTGTTAAAAAAGGCTGTTGACGAAAGGCGTTTTGAAGGACAGGGCAAAGCCCTGTTTCTTTTAACCGGCTCCGCGAACATATTCGGGGTGCCTAAATTGGCCAAAGCCATGGTTGGGCGAATGGCGG
This sequence comes from Treponema sp., assembly GCA_009784775.1. Taxonomy (GTDB): domain Bacteria; phylum Spirochaetota; class Spirochaetia; order Treponematales; family Breznakiellaceae; genus WQXQ01. Next base: position 4,424 of record WQXQ01000034.1, on the reverse strand, counting down.
TGCTGACTCTCCATCCGTTCTCGGCGGCTGAAATCCACAATTCCGATGTAAATTTTATTGAAAAATTATGGAAAGATACTGGCTCTTTCAAAAATTACGAACGTGCGGATTTAACCAGTATTATAAAAAACGCCACTTTTCCGGAAATTGCACTGCATAAAGACATTGATCAAAGCGTGTGGATGGATAGCTATATTGATACGATTTTAGACAGGGATGCCGCTGAGTTTGCAAAAATAAGAAAACCGGAACTTGTGTATCAATTACTGGTGTCGCTGTGCAGCCGTGTGGGAAGCCTAATGAATAACGATAATATTATGAAAGAGACCGGTTTTAATCAAATTACCTATGAAAAATATAAATCGTTTTGCAATGCGACATTTTTGACTTTTGAAATTCAGCCGTGGTCAAGACCCAATAAATTGAATAAACGGTTCGTAAAAAGCAAAAAAATATATTTTACTGACACCAATCTTTTATGTTTTTTGATGCGTTGCGATATTTCCGAAGTGTATGCAAAAGATCCCTCGCTTATGGGGCATTTATTTGAAAATTTCATTGCAACCGAAATAATGAAGTCAATAAGCGCTTTACCGGGAAAATTCCATGTTTCACATTTCAATCCGGTACGGGGAGACGGCAAAGAAACCGATTTTGTTATTGAAAAAGACAACGGCGAAACAATAGCCATAGAAGTAAAATTGGATTCTTCATTGAATGAAAATGATTTCAAAAATATTACTTTATGCCGCGACACCATTGGTAGCAAATTCAAAAAAGGCATTGTCCTGTACACCGGTGAAGTCATGGCGCCCTTCAGCGATAAACTATGGGCCGTTCCAGTGAATTATTTGTGGGAATGAAGTCTATTGGGTTATCGACAATTTCTTTCGCTCACTATCCGCAAAGGCTTTTATCACGGTTTTAATGGGTTCAAGGGTTTCGTCCGGTAAAACTGCTACATCGTCCAGCAGGTTCCTTGAATTGCAGGTATTTGGAGTTAAGTACTAGTTTTTTTGAATCTGTTAATAAATAATGAAATATATAATTATTCGAATAAATCTTTTAATGGAAAATCTAATGCTTTTGTTAATTTAATTATGACATCAATTGAGGGGATTACTTTTTTACTTTCAATATAGTATAAATGACTTGTGTGAAATACCGACTTCATTTGCTAAATTTAATAAAGAGAGTTTCTTTTCCAGCCTTCTTTGGCGGATTTTATCCATAATTTTTCTAGTTTCTCTCTCCATAACACTTGACTCTAAAAATAGAGTAGGTATAATAATTAGAACAACTCTATATTTAGAGTATTAATTTGAACTTAAGGAGATTGATTAAAGGATATTTAATTGGTATTTTAATATTTTTTATGCCTGTTTTGAATTTATATTCACAAAATGTGGAAAAAATATCTTATTTGGATATAGGACCAGATGGATCGCAAAGAATTAACAGAACTGTAAATGTAGTTTTTGCTGGCTGGTCACAAATGGAAGTAAAACGAGAAGGTAACTTTAGAGTTACATATCAATGGCTACGTCTTGTTGACGGTGAATGGTCTGATCGTGAATTAACAGAAAGACGACCAATGCAAGGAACATTAACTGGACAATATGATGCTCTTTTGAGAGATCATGCATTATTTCCCAATGCTAGTTCAATAATTCAGATTGGAAGAGGTATTAATGTTTTAAGAATGTTTGATATTCCCGTTGGACAAACCAGACCAATTTGGTTGAGTACAGATGGAAATTCATTTTTTATGTTTTACAAAATGTATGTTATTGTAAATTAAATTTCTATAATAAATTATTTGGAGGAAAGATTTGAAGAATTTATCTTTTTTAATTATTAGTTTATTTATTTTTGTTTTATTTGGTTGTTATACACTTTCTCCACCACTACCTGCTTCCACAACAACAAAACCTCCTATACAATATTGGGAGATGAATGTCATTGTTACGAATCGGTTACTTGGAACTTCATCTGAACAAAAAGCATTTTTCTTTAGAGATTTAAGATCGATGGAAGCGCTAACTGGTTTCCCAAGGGATGATGCTCATGATGCAAGTAGTACAAGTTATCGTTGGAATGAACATTTATATAATGTTCCACCTTATGTTGAACAAATGATAGCAGTTATGCGAAGAGAAGGTTTTGGAGCAGCTTTTGTGCTGACTGAAGTTCAAACAACCAGTCGTGGAATCTAATATTGGCATTATAATCTTCTTTTATTAAGAAATAATATTGCATATTTTATGTTAAAATCCCGCACTAAACCTATTAGGTTATAGAAATTTATGGAGTATAATATGCATTGTGAGTCAATGTTGACAGAAAATGACATTATAAATATTGTAACACAATATTTATAAAATAATGGTTATAAAGTTTTAAGTAAAACAAGTACAACTGAAAAAGGCATTGACATCATTGCGAATTTTTTAAAATATCATAATTATGTCCTTGGATTTTTTACCAAAAAATGGGATAAATCATGAATAAAATCGGATTAAAACATATCGTATTATTGATATTGGTTTTTTTTGCGATATTTTTTACCGCTTGCAGGAATGTTGCGAAATTTTCGAACACATATACAATTATCTATAACAGTAATGCTTCCGATGTAACAGGAACAATGGCGAATTCCGTCTTTACTGTTGGTGTTTCACAACAACTTCGGCCCAATGCCTTTATCCGCGATGGTCATGTTTTTATTGGCTGGACAATATCAGCAGGCGAATTGGTTATATATGCTGATGGAGTAAGCGTAACAGACCTGGTCCCAGCCAGAGAATGGGTAACATTGTATGCAATGTGGGAAGCTGTAACCTATGTTCCCGGCGAAACTCTTGCTGCTCAATTAGACTGGCTTGAATCCAACGCCGAAACCAATATCAACTATCTTATTAAAGTGCGGGCCCATGAAGAAATCAGTCCCCGTATCCTTTCCTACAATGGCAGGAAAAATGTTACGATACGACTGAAAGGTATTGGTTCCATATGGACTATCAGTCTTATATCACTTGGCTCATTGTTTACGGTAGGTCCTGAGGTTACATTAATTCTGGAAAACAACATCACCTTGCATGGGCATAAGGATAATGGAAATTCGCTTATTCACGTAGGTGAAAACAGAACATTGGTTATGAACACTGGAACAAAGATTATCGGTAACAGCGGCGGGGGAGTTTCTGTAGATCGGGGTGGGACTTTTACTATGAACGGTGGAGAAATCTCTGGCAATACATCCACTTCAGTTTCAGCTAATGATAGTTATGCGCAAGTTTTACAAATGTGACAAAAGGTATCGATAATATATGTTGACAAATATCCATAGAATGTAATAATAATTATATGAAACAGATATTTACATTTTATGATAGTAGACATGATAATTATTGCTCATATTGTGGGAATCGTCCAGATACAAGAGATCATGTACCGTCAAAAATTTTATTAGATAAGCCTTTTCCAGAAAATTTGCCAGTAGTACCATGTTGCCTTGAGTGTAATAATAAATTTTCGGTAGATGAAGAATATGTATCATGCATCTTTGAATGTATAATCAAAAATATATGTGAAATTAAAAATATAAAAAATATAAGGATTAGAAATATATTTGAAAGGAAAATTACTTTATATAAAAAAGTAAAGGAATTATTTTCAAATAATGATATTCAACAAATATTATATCAGGAAAAAGAAAGAATTAATAATGTCTTAGTAAAATTATCAAAAGGACATTATAAATATGAATTTGGTGAACCAATGTTTAATTCTCCTGATATAATAAATACCAATATATTAAAATATATGAAAGATGATGATTTAAATAAATATTTTAGTTTTATCAAGGAGAATATTTTTCCAGAAATTTGGAGTAGAAGTTTTATTAATTTTTATCAAAAAGAATTATTTTGGTGGATTGAAGTTCAAGAAAATGTATATCTATATTTGGTATATAGAGATGGAGATAAATCAATAGTAAAAATTATTATTATGGATTATTTTGCTTTTGAAATAATTTGGATTAATTAAAAGCAAAAAGTAATTTATTAACCACAGAAAGTTTTAACTACTAAAGAGATTTTTTCATCCACCAGAACATTAAACATATATATTGCATGTGTGATGGGAGATTCAGAAAATTTTAGCTATAAAAAGTAATCGAAAAATCACTTTGACGTATACTATACAATCATATAGTATGTTTGTATAGTATAGTTAGTGTTTAAGCTCTCTTTTTTAGTTATATTAGCTGATATAGCAAGAAAAAAGACTACGTAATATCTCACGTAAAAACCTAACCATAGGGTTGTAAAAATCCCAAGTTAAAATCTAACCATTGCGCTGCCTTTTAGAAGGCTTGGCGCCGATTTTACCGGCAACATAGTAAAGCTCTGAACAGGCCT
>WQXQ01000033.1 GCA_009784775.1 Treponema sp. | reverse complement strand
AGAAAATTAATTTTCATGACTTGTCAAAGCATCTGCATCGTCTGTCTAGTGTCTGCAAAGATTCTAAACGTAAACGTCTGCCCCAGTTGCATTTTTTTAGCTCCGCTTAAGTTAACGCATATGCGGCGTTATGGTAGGCCGTGAATTGGTGGTGGAGGCGGACAGGCCTGAAACCAGCGAAACCAAGAGCGGCCGCAGTGTGGCCATTTCGGAGCGGGAACTGACGCGGACTGCGGAAATCGGCATCATCGAAGATGTAATGAGTGCGGTGAAGCTGCTGCCGGGGGTTGGCTATACGGGAATGTTTGGTGCCATGCCTTCGATTCGCGGCGGTGACCCCGGCGATCTAACGGCGGTGTTTGACGGTTTTTATCTTGAACGGCCGTACCATTGGGTTGGCAGTATTTCGATATTTGATCCCAAGATGGTTTCAAGCGCGCGGCTTTCCCACGGGGTTTTTTCCAGCCGTTATGGGCATACTATTTCCGGCCTGTTGGAAATAACATCCAAATCGCCGTCTCCTACGGAAACAGAACTGGAAATGGCTATTGGTTCCAGTGCCGCCAGTCTTAACCTCTCGTATCCCCTCAACGGAAAGGGCGGCATTCTGTTCATGGGCAAAGTAACGTATTGGGATACATTGGTCTGGACGATGCAGGGTCTGAGCAAAGTGATTGAAAATGAACGGCTGGATATGATTAATGCAATATCCACTGCTCCCTATATTAGAAGTGCCGCCATTGCTGCTCACTATCGTTTTACTCCAGACCTGGAGTGGCGCCTGAATTCCTTTTTTGGCAGTGATGGTGTTGGTGCGCGGTTTCATAATGAATATGACAATGAAGATACCTGGGGCAATATGGACATACAAGCCGACTATCATAATTACCAGGGGTTTCTTGTTTCAGGTATTACCGCAAGTCCCAATCCGCTTACGGCGCTTAAGGTTACCGGCGGCGTTGGTTTTAACCGTACCATAACGGATGATATGATTAACAATAATATTACGGCCCGTTACAATAATGATTTTCTGGATTCTATAAAAGACAATCCATTTCTGTACGGATTGGCGACCAAAAGCCCTACCTATACAGCTCCTGATTTGGATGTGCTATTAGCGTTGAAGCATACGATTTTTAACGCGCAGGCTCGTGTGGATATTGACCGGGATCTGGGGAAAGGGTTTATCGCCGCTTTTGGGGTTCAGGAACTGTATTCGCTGTGGTCACAAAAGCAACACATCGATCTGTTTTTGGAAATACCGGTTCACGCATTGTCATTGGAATATATTGCGGGTTTGCCTCCTGAGTTTGCGTTTTTGTCTTTGCTGCCTCATATGGATAATCTGCGGGTGCTGCTGCCCAGAGACCACCGCAGTGAAGCGTTTAATCAGGGGTTTACAACTTCAGGGTATGGTCTGCTGGAGTATATAAGTCCCAACCAGCGTTTTGGCACGGAACTGGGGCTGCGGGTGGATCATCTGTATTTTTTGGGAAAGAGTTTCAGCGCGCAGACTTTACCTGCGCTTAACCCCCGGCTTAATCTTGATTTTAATATTATGAAAAACAAAGGCGTTCTTGATTCACTGGATTTTACCATTGGTACCGGATTGTTCTCGTCAATAAATCCCCTTGTTAGTTTTATTGAAGGGGATGCGTGGATAGGCAATTATGATTTGAAATTTAACCGGAGCTGGACTTCCATTGCCGGCATCAAAGTCGATCTGGCGCAGAGTTTCAGTTTTAACATAGAGGGTTATTATAAATATGTGTTTGATCGCGCCTATATAACCGCCGATATTGCATCATCAAATGCTATTGTTCCCACTTTTCATTTTGATGGTATTGGTAATGTGTGGGGCTTTGATCTGCAATTGCAAAAACTGGAATCGCGGTACTGGGATGGCTGGATTTCCTATACGTTCACCTGGGCAAAGTATTATGATCCTTCGGGCGGAGGTGAGGGCCTAAACATGGGTAATAATACCGATAGTGAAGGCGGCTTGTGGTATTACCCATCGTTTCATCGTTTTCATAACAGTAATATAGTGTTGAATTTCAAACCATTGCGCTGGTTTAATATTGCTGCCCGTTTTGGTTTTGCCAGCGGTCAACCTCGCAATAAAGTAGGTTCGATTTATTCATATCCGGTAGTGGCAATTGACAAAGACGGAGAGCCGGTTGTTATTCAAAAATACCGCCGCGATTCATGGTATGACGAAGATGAACGGGCAAGCTGGTCATTTCCTCTTGATGTAAAGTTTTCTTTTTTCCTTTTTGACCGGAAGGGCAGGGTAGGTACAGAAATATATCTTGCTGCGGAAAACCTTATGTCGCTGGTATACAAACCCGCGGGTAATGTCAGATTCAACGACTATACCGGCAAAGAAGATACCGCGGGGTCAGGTAATTTTGATTTTCCCATCCCCATGGTATCCTTTGGATTTAAGTGGAAGTATTAAGCCTAATTCAACAAGCCGACATTGTCCTGGCGGTTCCAGCGCGTCGCAATATCTGCGGGGCTTTCGGCGGCTATGTTCCTGACGTTTTTGCTGGCGCCAAGCTCCAACAGCAGCGTAATTGCTTCCGGCCTGCCAAGCCGTGCTGCGTAGTGCAGTATCGTATTGCCGGATGTGTCTTTGGCGCTGATTGCCCTGCCTGAAAAAACAGCCCGGATCGCATCGGTGCCTCTGGCAATGGCAATTTCTCCCGAAGTTTTATTGTCAACTGCTGCCAGAAAAGGATCTGATCCCGAATCGGCCAGCAGTTTTGCCAGTTCCCATTCACCTAACTCAACCGCAAGGCGCAGCGGTATACGTCCGTTGGAATCAATGGCGCTCAGGCGCGTCCCCTTGTTGATGATGACGCGTAACGTTGATGCCGGGACTTTTTCCTGCAAGGCAATATGCAATGCGGAGTTGCCAAAATCATCAGTGCCGTTTATCCGATCTCTGGTTAACAGGGCAGAAACAGTTTCAGGGGAATTGTTCAGGGCTATCTGAAAAGGAGTCTGGTTTCGGGTATTCCGGGCATGAATGGAAACCCGCATATCCAGTAATACTCCGATCATGTTGGAGTCTTCCATTGAAACGGCAATATGCAAAGGTGTATCTCCATTGATATTTCTGGTCATTGGGTCGGCGCCTCTTGCTCCAAGCAGTTGTACCGCCCGGATATAGCCGGCGCGTACTGCTTCCATAAACGGCGTGTTACCGCCTGCGTCACGGACTTCAAGATCGGCACCCCAGTTAATCAGCAATAGGGCAATATCGGTAATACCCAGACGTACCGCATCATGCAATGGAGTAGTTCTGTTGAGTGAGTGCACATTGACATCTATGCCTGCGTCAAGAAGGGTAGCGGCGGCATTTTTTGCGTTCCAGCGCACCGCAGCGTGCAGGGCTGAATTGCCAAGGCTGTCACGGGCATTCAGATTTGCCTTTGCCTGCAGTAATGTCCGTACTGTTGTTGCTCCATCGTACTTGACTGCCCAAAACAAAGGCGTTTCTCCTGTAGCGTTTGTTGATTCAGTAGAGGCGCCGTTCTGAATGATAAAAGGTATATGTCTGTCCATTTTCCATAATGCGACATAGTGCAGCATGGTATTTCCCAATCCGTCGTGGGCTGCCGCCGTTTTACGGCTGAACATCCATTGCAACACTCCCGATCGGTGAGTAAGGGCAATGTACAGGGGGCTTTCGCCTGCGGAATTGGAAGAAAAAATATCCGCCCCTCGTGAAATAATAAATTCACCGGAATCTTTGTAATTAAGCCGCGCCGCTATATGCAATGCGGTATCTCCGTCACGGTTACGGGCATTGACAAGAATCTTTTGGTCAAGAATTTTTCCCACGATGAAGGAATCGGCCTGGTTTCGTATGGCAATATGCAGCATCGTATTTCCCGAATTGTCCTTTTGCTGCGCTGTTCTGGGATCTATTAATGCGTCAAGAACGGGGCCCTTCAGCCGTACGGCCAGATCAAAAGGGGTAATGCCGGAATTGTCCGCCGCGAAAATATCCGAATCTCTGGACAAAAGCAGGGGAATGAGGGCAACGCGATTTTCCCGCACGGCAAGATACAGGGGTGTTTGTCCGGTAATGTTTCGTACTGAGACATCAATGACTCCGGCAGGACCATTGGCATCGCCGGCGGCAAATAATGTTTCCAGCACTTCCGGTTCACGGTTCAGCGCAATCAGTACATGCAGCGGAGTATCGCCGTGCTCATCACGCAGATTGGGATTTATCCCGTTTTCCATAAAATACTGTATTACCGCTACATGGTTTTGCGCAGGTACTGCAATATGCAGCGCGGAATTTCCCCGCGCATCCTGTGCATTAATTGCAGCGCCGCTTTCTACAATAAGCTGTATCGCATTAAGTTTGCCCGATCTAACCGCTTCATGCAGCGGCGTTGATCCCGATGGGCTTTTGATATTAACATCGGCTTTTCTTTCTATCAGAAAACTTACAAGCCCCTCATGACCTGCTCCTGCGGCAAAATGCAGGGGGGCAAGTCCGTCTGTTCTGCGCAAATCATAATTGGCGCTTCTTGCCGCAGGGGCAAAATAATGGAAAATGGCATTGGCGGAAGCAGCTTCCGAAAGAATAAGCTGTTCAGCAATTTCCATGTGGTCCCGCGAATCGGGACGGGAAAGCGCAATGTCCAGCGGGTTATGTCCATTGGAATCTCTTCTGTTCAGCAGATTGTTTTTGTTTTCAGCAGATGCCAATGTCTTTGAGTTGTCAACATCATTAATGGCGGTAAGTATTGTTTTAACCGCCTGAATATTTCCTGTTTCGCTGGCAATATGCAGGATTGTTTTTCCGTTATTGTCTGTCGATGCTATCGTCACAGGCGTTAATATGGCCTGCAAAAAAGAATCATTGGTAAGCGCTATTTGGGCAGGGCTTTCGTGCACCGCCGTCTGATGGATATTCGCTCCGGCTGCGACAATAGCCTTTGCAGTCCTTTCATTGCCTTTTTCCGCGCAAATCCCCAGCGGTGTTTGGCCGAAATGGTCTTTGGCATTTACATCGGCGCCCATTGCAATAAAGAAATTTGCAAGAGCGATATCATCACTTTCAGCCGCATAGTGCAACGGTGTTTTGTTGTCGTTGTCCCTTGCATGAACATCGACCTCACCAAGGAAGTAGTTCTTTGCCTGCTCATCACCTCTTGCAAGCATTGACCATACGTTGTCGGTACGGGGAGCTTTTGAAACATCCGGATTACTCACACAGGCGGAGTACACCGTGAGTACTGCTATCAACGAAACCGTCGTCAGGAAAAAAGAGTTTAACCGCATTATACACCTCATACACCTATTATCGGCAGATTAAAAACAGGGGATGAGAGAAACCGGGAAAGAATTTTTGTATTTGAGCAAGGAATGATTCGGGGGGTGGGGCAACAAGCGGGCAGGGGAAAGCGGCAATAGTTTCAGCTTGTGTGTCCAGCTCCAGCTTCCAGGCATGGAGAAAAAAAACGCCTTTGCGGGAATCAGGTACCGCATGACCGCCGTATTTTATATCTCCTGCCAGAGGATGACCGTGGGCTGCGGCTTGCGCGCGAATCTGGTGGGTTCTGCCGGTCATAATGCCTGCTTCAACCAGAGTGTACGCGCCATTACCGGCAAGGCTCCTGATCGCGGTAATGGCATTTTGCGCGTTTAACCCGGTTTCTACCAATGTTTTTTTTCTGTCTGTATCACGGATAAGCTCATCCTGCCATAATATCTCACCGGTGATGCTGCCTTCAACAATGGCCAAATAGGTTTTTATCAGTTTTCGTTCCCGCAGTAAGCGGCTGAATAACTGCGCCCCCTCAAGCGTTTCGGAAAAGGCAATAGCTCCGCTGGTAGGTTTATCCAGCCGGTGCAGCGGGCCGGGTTTAAATGAAAGTGACCGTTCAGTGGCGGTTAATGTTGGTTGCCTGCCGGCAAAATGAGCCTTAACCAGGTTATCCAGGCTGTTCGGTCCATGACTTGCAAGCCCCGGCGGTTTGTTAAAAACGATAATGCCCGATCCCTGCCACAGTATTGCAGGCAACGGCCCGGGAGAAACAGTTTTATTTTCGTTAACCGCATAATAATTATGGTTAACCATTGATCTTATATGTATTTTCGCGCCAGTCTGGACACGTTCATCTGGTTTGGCAGATTTTCCGTTAACCTTGATCTTTCCTTGCCGTAAAAGCCGGTGGATCAGTGACAACGAATGGTCCGGCAGCGCTTTTCGCAATATCCGATCCAACCTGCGTCCTGCGTCATCCGGTCCAGCCTTTAGTTCAATCATGTGGGTTTATTCTGGCATACATTTCCGACTAAAGCTAGCTGGTATCGCAGTAGACAGAATACCCATTATGATTAGTAAAACACCTAGGCGAAAAAGGCCCTTCAGCTTTTATTCTAAAACAAATACCACCATGATATTCGTTGTTATTTCCAATTCACCTGTTGGTATTATTGTTGATCCAGCAGCATCACGGGCTGATTCTGCAAATACTAATTGATTAGTGAATTTATTTACAGGAGTGTTTTGTTGGTGTACCTCTTCTGATATACTCAGTACTTTTTTTATTTTAAGATTTGAAAGTTCAGCGTATTGATTGGCTTTTTCCATTGCTTTTTGAAACGCCAGTTCACGAGACCTGACAAAGTATTCAGTGTTATTCTTTACGACAAAGTTTACTTGATGCATTTCTATTCCATTTATCTGGATAAGCTGATCAATTATTCTGGATACCTTTCCATTTTCAGTATCATTATTAATATCATCAATAGAAAAGGTTAATATTTGTTCAGCCCTTTGCCCAATTAAAATACGTCTGGTTGTATATTCATATTCTGATCTAAATGTTAAAGAAGCGGTCGATATATTCTTATCTTCAATACCAGCGTCTTTTAGTATTGCTAATGCCTGCCTGACCATTCTGTTTACCGCTTCTTGAGCTGTTCTGGTTGACTGTGATACATTACTTAAAGTTATAGTCATTTGGATCACATCAGGTTGAGCCAATACTGTTCCAGTTCCCAAAACAGAAATGGTACTTTGATTTTGACATCCTAATGTGCATAAAATAACTATTATCAAAACACATAGTACCCAATTTTTCATTTTCATAAAAATCCTCTCTTTGTTTTCATGTCCTTGGTTAGCTCCAGTTGGGAAGCATGAATATTCCCAAAAAGGTTGGCTGGCTGTAGATGGTTCGGGGGGGCATTTCAATGGTTAACCCTATGGCCATAATATACATCGAAACATAGGTATACAGTATTTCCGGAGTGGTTCTGGTATTGTTAGCTACATCGGCGTTCAGTTCGCGTGTCGCATTGGCACTGTCATACAGCGCTGGATGGTTCAGAAATGTTCGATATAGTCCAGGTATATTTGGCTGGGGTATGAAATTGATTCCCGGGCCCAGTATAGCGCGTTGTAAAGTATACAAATTCCCATTCATACTAATCGATGGTTGTTCTCCGGCGATCGAAGGAAAGTTTATTTCAAGGAATCCACTGGTAAGAAGAGAATCCATATTTCCTTCAAATAATGACAGCTTGAAGTAGTTCCGGGCGGAAAAAGTAGCCTCTAGATTTGATGTATTTACCTCTGTAGTGGTTATATCGGTGAATCGATAGAAGTATTGAAAGTCAGACTGGAGTTGGCTATGAACTGATGCACGGAGTGTTTCATCAATTCTTGCGTTGACTGAAATTTGTTCGCCGCTCATGTAAATCCGGTAATAGATCGCAAAATGGGTAAAACGAGTATTTCTGCCATCGCTGATTCTATCAGCCACAGGTAAGGTAATGGAGGCAAAACTAACACTGTCGTAGGAACCTTCCGGTATGTGGCTTATATAAAAAGAGCCGTCCAACCCGCAGGAAAGCAGGCAGAAGATTGCAAGTATACAAACCAACAAACCGGAGCAGTATTTCATTTAGCCTCCAGGGCGATTATTCTGGAGTGAGCCAGGTTGACCCATACCCTGTCGTAGGACCAGTTGGCAATAACGGCCTGGTAGGCTGCTATTGCCGCCGCGTCTTCGCCTAGGGATTCCTGCAGCCGGCCTATGGCGAACTGTGCGCGGGGCGCCGCTGCAAAATCAACTGCGGCGGAAAGGCTGCCGGAATAGTATGTTATGGCCTGTTCGGTTTTGCCCTGTTCCTCTGCAGCAACGCCCGCGTTAAACAGAGCATGAGGAGCAAGGTGGGTTTTCCGCGCCGTTTTGGCAGCGTTAGCCCATGCGGTCTCGGCTTCTTCCCAGTTTTTGGTATCGCTATATATAATGCCCAGTATCGACCACGCCCTACCCCCGGCATAACCGGATTTTTTTGAGGCAAAGAATGTCAGGTCGTCCAGCAGCGCTGCAAGCTCGCTGTAAATGGGGTTTTCTTCGGTAGTTTCCGCAGCTTCCTCCGTTTCTTCCTGTGCGGCAGTGACCGCCTCATATTCCGCAATAACGGCAGACCGCATATCGGCATAGCGATTGCCCAGTTCTTCAACCGCGGCAATGGCATTGGCCCGTAGTACGTCTGCCAGAGAAATGCCGGCAATGGACGCAACCAATAATACAACTACCGCGCCCGCTATAATAAATATGGGTTTTCGGTGGTTCTGAATAAACTCGTTAATTCTTTCGCCGGTGGAAACCTTTTCGGTTGTTTTTTGTGCTTTTTGCATAACTATACTCCTTACTCTTCTTTTATATTAAGCTCTTTTACCAATCTTGATAAGTAGGTTCTCTGGATACCCAGCGCTTTTGCCGCCTCTGTCTGCTTCCATGCGTTTTCGTTCAGCACTTTACGGACAAAATTTGACTTAAACACATTCAATGCGGTTTTCAAATTACGCTCCCCTATTTCTGATTCCCGTCCGCTTGTCTGCGGAAAAAGGTCGTCTACCTCAATCCACTTGCCGCCGGCGATTATGCAGGCCCGCTCGATACAGTTTTCAAGCTCTCGTATATTACCCGGCCATGACCAGGTAAGCATTGCCTCAATGGCGTCTGCCGAAAAGCCCTCAAAGTGTTTTTTATTTTGCTGCGTGAATTTGTCAAGAAAAAAACGGGCAAGTTCGGGTATATCTTCGGTACGCTGGCGCAGGGGGGGGACGTACAGGGGAAGTACATTCAGCCGGTAATACAGATCGCTGCGAAAACTGCCTTTGGCAACCATTGCTTCAATGTCTTTGTTGGTTGCCGCCAGTATCCGCGTATTAACCGTAACGGTTGTATCCGAACCGACTTTTTCGAATGTTTTTTCCTGTATTACCCGCAGCAGCTTTGCCTGCAGGGTCAGCGGCAAATCCCCTATTTCATCAAGGAAAATGGTGCCGCCATCCGCCATTTCAAAACGTCCCCGCCGGTTATTAATCGCGCTGGTAAATGCCCCTTTGACATGACCGAACAGCTCGCTTTCCAAAAGTCCTTCCGGCAGGGCTGCACAATTGACCCGGATAAACGGGGCGCGGCTGCGGGGACTTCGTAAATGAATCTGCTCGGCAAAAAGTTCCTTGCCTACCCCGCTCTCCCCCAGAATCAGCACCGAGGAATCGGTTTTGGCCACCCGGTCAACCATTCCAAGCATTTCCAGAATAACCGGGCTTTTGCCCACCATGGTGTGAAAGCCTTCAACCGATGTGGTTCTATCCTGTAAAAGCCGTATCTCGTTATAAGCGCGCTCAAGGCTTTTGGCATTGACAATGGCAAGCCCGGCCTGTCCGGCAAAGATTTCCAGCCATGCAAGGTCTTCCGGGGTAAATTCACTTCCCCTGGCCTTATTGATGAGCTCAACCACGCCAATACATTCATCGCGGACCCGCAAGGGAACGGCCAGCATGGTATGTACCGGGTAGCCTATCTGTTTGGATATATTTCTGAGATGCCGCCGATCATTGGCAACATTGTTTACAATAATAGATTCGTTATGCAGCGCGACCCAGCCGGCTATGCCTTCTCCCATTTTTACCGTAAACCTTTTAACATCCTGCCCTTTTTCTCCAAGCGCCACTTCAAAATGAAGCGTTTCCCGCTGCTGATCGGTCAGCATCAGGCACGATGCTTCTCCGCCGCACAACTGCATTGCTGACTCTACTATTTGAGTCAGCAATATGTTTAAGTCCTGATAATTGGAATTGATCAGCGTGTTAAGCTCGATCAATTTATTGAATTTTTTGGCGCTAATTTTTGACAGCAAAGTATCGTCCCTTACGGTCCAGCCGTCTTCTGGATTCTAGCTGTTTTCCGTCTCACCCTGGGCCTTCAGGACATCTCCCAGAGTAAAAGTGGAATCGCCCGATTCCTCTTCAGCCATGTAACGGGAAATTTCATCCCGCTGCGCTTTTTTCTGGTAATCCCGAAGCGAGAAAGCCAGCTTTTGTTTATCACTCTGTATTTCAAGAACGACCGCTTTTATTTTGTCGCCAACATTGTATTTTTTCAGGGCATCATCGGGATTTTCTTCACGGCTTTCGGTAAGATTTGTTTTGTGAATGAGTCCTTCGATACCGCCGGGAACCCGTATAAACACGCCAAAATCGGTGATGGAGGAAATTTCCCCTTCAACCTGCGAGCCTGGTTTGTAGGTTTCGCCAAAACTTTGCCAGGGATCATCGCTCAGTTGTTTTATGCCCAGCCTGATATTACGGTTATCCTTGTCAAGCGCAATGACCATTACTTCAATTTCCTGTCCGGCACTCAGTTCACTGCCCGGATGTTTGACTTTCTTTGTCCATGAAATGTCATCGCCATGCAGGAAACCGTCAATGCCTTCTTCCAGTTGGACAAACGCGCCGGCATTGGTTATTTTGACCACTTTGCGGGTAATCCTGGTCCCAACGGAATATCGCTTGTCAATATCGCTCCAGGGATTAGCGGTAACCTGTTTAAGCCCCAGCGATACCCTTCCCGCCTGTAAATCATACCCAAGGATCATACACTCAACGATGTCGTTTGATTTAACCTGATCTTGCGGCTTTTGAATTTTCTTGACCCAGGAGAATTCGGAAATATGGGCAAGTCCTTCAATACCTTCTTCAAGTTCTATGAATGCTCCAAAATCGGTAAGTTTGGTTACCTTGCCTTTTACGATGTCATTCACATGATATTTGTCTTCAAAGTGAATCCATGGGTCATCGGTAAAATGTTTCATGGAAAGGTTTATTCGTTTTTCCACGGGATCGATGCGGATAACCTTCAGGCGTATTTCCTGACCTTTTTTGACAAAGTCCTTGGGCCGTGTTACGTGACCCCAGCTCATATCGTTAATGTGCAGCAGTCCGTCAAATCCGCCCAAATCGATAAAGGCGCCAAAAGAAGTAAAGCTCTTTACGGCTCCGGTTACATCTGTGCCTATAGCGGTATTTTGGAAGAAATCGTTTCGCTTGCGTTCAAGTTCTTCTTCAAGAAACTTGCGGCGATTTACCACGATGTTTACTTTGCCATCGGAGTACAGCCGTTCGATGTGGAACAGGGTTTTAACGCCAAGAAATTTTTCCGGCTTGTCCACTTTCTGTACATCGGACTGACTGATGGGAAGGAATGCCCGCAGATCTGCGCCAAGGTTGACCTCATAGCCGCCCTTAACCAGCTTTTCAATGGTTCCTTCAACCATAGTGTGATCCTGAAATGCCTGCCTGAGGTTTTTCCAGGAAATTTTCGCGTCAGCTTTTTGTTTTGAAACGATAACTTCACCGCGTTTGTTTTCCTTGGTGATGAGGACTACTGAAACGGTGTCCCCCACTTTTGGAATTTCGGTGAATTCCGAAATAGGTATTTTGCCTTCGGACTTGTAGCCCACATCAACAAATACCTGGTCTGTGGTTACCTGAATAACCGCTCCATCTACAAGCTGGCCTTCTTCAAGCTGCTCAAGAGACTTCAGGTATTCTTCCTGTAACTGAGTCTGAATGTTTTCTCCGTCTTTTACCGGACTAGTGTCCGCGCCATCTTTTGATGACGATACCACTTCCATCTGCGCCATGTTTTGTCCTTGTTCTTGGTTTTCCTTAATCTTCTCTACTAATATGTCATAAACTTGATTTATGGTCAAGCCCGATGTGTCAATATATGCCACTCCGGGGGCAATAATAAGGCTCCCTTCCGCTTTATTCCGGTCTATATCGTCCCGCTGGGAAATGGCGGCCTGTATTTCCTCCAGGCTCAGTTTGGACACCCCCTGGTCAAAACGGCGCTGTGCCCGCGCTTCTACGGAGGCGTCTAGGTAAAAACGGTGTTCCGCATGGGGGAATACCACGGTGGTCATGTCCCTGCCCTCCACTACTGCGTTGAGCGTGCCGGCAATGCTGCGGATAATATCGTTTACCAGGTGACGTATGGGCACATTGGCGGAAAGGGGCGATGACCAGCGGTCAATTTCATCGGTATGGAGGCTGTCTGTTACGTCTTCGCCGTTCAGGATAACCCGATCCTCGCGGTAGGCAATGGAGGCATTTTGGGCAAATATAAGCGTTTTTTCCGGATCAGTTGGCGTAATACCGGCGCGGAGACAGCCCAGCGTAATAGCCCGGTACAATTTCCCCGAATTTATATAGGTGAACCCCTTTTTCTGCGCCACCAATTGCGCGATGGTGCTTTTTCCCGAACCCGCCGGCCCATCAATAGCTATTACCATGTGTTGCTCCTTAATTTTAGGGACTGGGGACTGGGGACTAGGGACTGGGGAAGGTGAGAAAATTCGAGTAAATCTTTAATTTCTTTATTGGTGAGGGGGCGGGATTCGCCTTCGGCTAATGTGCCCAGTTTTACCAGACCAATACGGACGCGGCGGAGTTTGCGGGGGTGTAAATGGAAATGGGAAAATACCCTGCGGATTTCCCGGTTTTTGCCTTCTACCAACACGACCCGTATGCACCTTGAACCGACTCTTTCGATTGCCTTTGCCTGATACTGCACTTCCTCGATGGTGATCCCTTTGGTGAAGGCTTGGATAAGTTCTTCGGGGATATGGCCGGTTGCTTCCACGACATATTCTTTTTCCAGGCCGGATCGGGGATGGCCCAATTTTGCGGCAAAGTCTCCGTCGTTGGTAAAAAAGATCAGGCCGCAGGACAAAAAATCCAGCCGCCCGACATTGTACAAGCGTTCACTTATTTCACCGGGCAGCAGGCTCAATGCCAGCGGCCGCCCCTGCGGATCGGAAGAACTGCAAATATAACCGGGCGGTTTGTTCAGGGCAAGGTACACACGGCGTTCTTCCGCCTGTACCGGCTTGCCATCTAATAGGACAGTGTCGCCGGGGTGTACTTTGCTTCCCATGGCTGAAACGGTTATGCCATTGACGCTGACTCTTCCCGCGGTAATAATGTCTTCCGCCGCCCGCCGCGAAGCAATTCCCGCATGGGCAAGAAAGACCTGTAAACGAATTCCCGTATTTGTATCTGCGCTCACAGTTCTCCCTCAAGTTCAAAACGGTCACGATCGCTGTCGCTCAGTTTGGGCAGTTCTGCAATGGAATTTAACCGGAACTGTTTGAGAAATTCTTTGGTTGTGCCATACTGTACCGGTTTACCGGGAACGTCTTTTTTTCCCACCTCGCGGATAAATCCTTTTTCATGTAACAGATGAATCATATTATCCGGGTTAACGCCCCGATACCCTTTTATTTCGGCTTTGGTAATGGGCTGTGAATAGGCAATGATGGCAAGGGTTTCCATGGCGGCGCGGGAAATTTTACCGTCATTTTTTTTGCCGTAACGGTCTTTCAGGTTTTCCCAGTATTCCCGCTTGGGAACAATGTGCACCCCTCCCCCAATATGGGAAAGCTCCATGCCGCTGCCGGTCAGGGCATATCGCTCGCCAAGATTTTCCAGCGCGTTTTTAACGATTTCTTTTGAAAGTCCCGAGATGCGGCTTAAACCGGCCTCATCAATAGGATCTGATTCCATGAAGAGTATTACTTCGATCAGGGCTGTTTCTTTTTCCAGATTATCAACCACTTATTGCCCCCTGCGGCCCGGCCTGCAACCCGGCCTGCGGCCTTATTAATATATCACCAAACATACGGTTTTGTAAAATAATAATCATGCGTATTTTTACCGCTTCCAGAATCGCCAGAAACGCGCATACAATATCCATTACCGAACGGGTACGGACAATGAGATCGGTAAAGCGGCACTCGCCTTTGTTTTCCAGCAGTTCAAAAAGCAAGGCGGTTTTTTCGTTAATTGTAACTTCTTCATGCATATCGAATATTCGCTCATTGGGTATATTCCGCGTCATGGCGGCAAATGTTTTCATTAAACTCCATATGTCAACTTTTTCCCAAAGGTCTGTATCGGTAAAAGGCAAATTGTGCTGCAGTTTTTTGCGTTCAATGACCCACTCCGCTTCTTTTTCCTTTTCTTCCATGAGGTCTGAAAGTTTTTTGAATTTTTGATATTCGATCAGGCGTTCAACCAAATCCTGTCTGGGATCTATTGGTTCTCCGTCATCTTCCATTTCTACCGGCAGCAGGGTTCGTGATTTTATCAGGAGCAGCATTGCCGCCATTGCATGGAATTCGGTTACCTTTTCAAGGTCCATTGTCTCGGCGTTACGCAGGTAGTCCAGATACTGCTCGGTAATTCCGGCAATGGGGATATCATAAATATTGATCTCATTTTTGCGTATCAGGTACAGCAACAAATCCAGGGGGCCTTCAAAATCATGTAATTTAAAGCTATGCCCTTCCCCTGTGACCTCGGATTCTTCCATTACGATGATTATAGTGGATTAAACGGTCAGTGGCTAGTGGTCAGGCTTCTGTTTCGATATCAGGCGGCTGGATTACCGGTACTTCGATCTGTATTTCCCTGGTCTCTATCTTGTGCTCTTTGGCTTTTCTGTCCACAAGTCCCCATTTGTAGCCTATGCCCAAATAGAACATATACCGGTTGTACTGGCGCGGGTCATTGGTGCGTTTGTCCAGGCCGGATTTGCCCATATCCATTGAGAACGACGTGTCGGCAAAGGCTATGCCCCGGCTGGCCTTAACGCCGTACTGAAAACCGGTGTTCCAGGATAAAAGCGGCGGGTTGGAGGCCGGGAGAAGCGGCGCATTGAACAAAATACCCGCATAGAGTTTGTGCATAAACCGGTCGCTGGGTCTCATGACAAAGCTGAATGCAATGGGAATTTGCAGGATTACGTTCCGGTATTGCTCACTGGATTGAGGGGTGGCCGCGATCCAGTCCGGGACAAACTCAAAGCCGGTATCCACGGAAAGGTACGGTATAAAATTATATTCCGCAGAAAAGCCCACCCCTACATTGCTTAAATTCCACGATTTTCTTTCGGCGGTATACACCCGCGGAGCCCAGAAAATACTGCCGCCTAAATACAGGAGTTTATTGCGCCATGCTTCATCTTCAAGCCGTTTTCCGGGAGGCGGTCCATGGTTTCGCATAACCCTGGACCTTTTGTTTTCTTCCTGTAACTGCATATCAAGGGCCAGCACATAGAAAAATAAACTGGACACCATTGTTGATATATATCTTCTTGCGTCTGACGAGTTCCGGTAATACAGGGTTTCTTCATACAGGTGTACATCGTTACTGTCCAGCAGGGCCAGCGAGAATACAAAACCGCCTGGTGAATTGGGGTTGGGTTGTAACATACCGGGCATGGAATAGTCCGCTACGCCCAGTGTTTGCGCCAGTGTAAAATCCCAGGCGCGCAGTTCCCTGACAATAAATTCCCTGAATGCTTCGTTATCTTCTTTTGTGCTGCCGGTTCCATTTACCGCCGGAACATGAATGGACACATGTTGATTTTGGGCAAACAGAGGAAAAATACCAGCGAGTAACAGTATAAGGGTGATATATTTCTTCATAGTTTTCCCATGCCTTTATTATCGGCATTATTCCGGGTCCCACCGGGCATGAAGGGGTCTGCCCTCAAAAATGAGCGTATCAAAGTCGAATGGTACGCTGTGTCCGTTGTGGTACCAGCCGGTAAAGATATAACCCGGCCGTACCGGCGGCGGCGTGGGTATGGTTGCCTGACCGCCATACCCAACACGCTGGCTGAGCAGTGCCGGGTCACCAGTATAGGTACCGCCCCTTAGATCAAACTCGACAAGAGGATTCCATACAATGGTTATACCGTCATCGGGATTATCGGGCCCGCCAATGATTCCGGGGGTACCGCCCAAAGAACCCACCTGAATTGAGTGGGGGGCGGATTCACTGCCATCGTACAGAACACGGACAAGGTATCTTCCTGTTCGCTGAAACCGGAAATACCCTCCGTTACCGTTGCCATTACCATTGCCGTTTGCAGGGGGATTATAGACAGTCGTAAAAACAAGAGGGAAAACATCGGGATGTTCGCAAATCTGCACCGTTGCCTCATGTACCGGAATGGGAAATACCATACCTTCGTATGTGCCAAATACCCGTAAATCAACCGAAGGCCTGAAACGGTTATTGGCGGCATCAGTGTCATACATATTGCGCAGCAGCTCAATCCACAGGGTATCGGTCGGTACGGTAGTATGCCCGATACGCCCATCTTCGTCGTAATTCCACAGTGTATCAATGGGAGGAGCACAGCCGAGCAGCGCACATACAACAACCAGAGTCATTAAAAAAATACGCAATTGAGTACTCATGCTATGCTACCTCCATCATAATATAAAAAGTCTAATGCTCTTATTGAGTGGTTATCTCAATATATCCGGGGATGCTTTGATCCTGGAATTGGTAATCACCAACACCCAGCAATACCGCTCCGCCGTCAGAACCGGCCGCTACACCCATGTCAAGCGAAAGGTTGGAAATTCCACCCCGAATATACCAAATGCGGGGACGGAATTCGTTAAGAATTACACCTGATGTACCTGTTGTAGAGTTACCGGCTACCTGCTCGGTAACACTGAGCGCAAATACCGGTACTTCAATGGATAACCTGAGAAGACCCGCATTGGCCCCTGTTGTCAGTGTTATTTCAAATGGAGTGCTTGGGATCGCAGGATTGGGGATTGGACCAGTGGGCGCAGGAGGATTTGTAAACACGCCGCTTACGTCCAATGCCTGATAGTATCCGTGTTCAGTTAAAATTTTGGGGATCACCTTGCTTGGTCCCGCCAGTATGAGCCCTGCAGGAATGTTTCCTATGGCATAAGTCGCCTGTATGGTTGCCGCATTTCCCAGCCGATACACCGGATACGGATGGGTATTAATGGTTACTGTTGGGAATGAACCAATACTGCCGGTTATATCGGTTCCTGCTGCAGGTGACGCAGAGGTGACTCTGAATGTAGAGGTAGCAGGGTTACTCGTACCGGGGGTAGTAGCGCCATAAATATTATTGGTAAGCGGCGTCAGGGTAAAGGTAACGAGTCTGCTGGTACCGGTAATGATTGCAGGATCAGTGGGACCAATTGCAGTGGCAGTAGTATCTATGTTCGTGATTCTGCCAGTCGCAAGCAAGGTTCTGCTTGCGGTGCCGGCAAATATAAGGGCATTTCCACTGTAGTTAACATCGACCGGAACCCAGAGGTATCCCCGCTCGCCGTCCGGCCAGGCAGTGCGGAAATAGTTTGTGCCGTCAAAAAAAGCTACTTCGTACCATTCGGTGGCGGCAATGGCCATGGTATCGAACAGAGCGCGGCTATTGTCTGAAAATCCAATGCCCAGTTTGACGAATGTCTGTCCGTTTACCTCCATAGTGCGCGGGCCTTCATCAGGAAGGGGGTCCGGCGCAAAATTATTACAAGCTGCCATGGTTATAACCAGTACAATAGCGGCCGCAATATACAGTTTCTTCATAAAAAACCTCCAAGCTTTATATACAATCGTGCAACGCACGTCTTTTCCCGTATACACAGTATACCACAACTTTTCCAAAAAACAAGCAAAATATCACAAAATGCCCCAATACCCTCCTTACCTATGCAACCTTATGGAATCGATGAAAATGCGATTGTCAACGGTAGAACCCCACCACGGAGTAGTTCTGTCCATAACAATAGCCCATCCGGTAACGGCGTTTAGATTTAACCCCACAAAGTCACTGAGTGGTATTAAAGCCAACACCCATGTATTTTGAGCGGGGAAATCAACCTCCCCAGTGAAATTAGCCATAACCTGGGTTCCGGCTCCGTTTGCATTACCTGATAAGCCAAATTCGCCATTATTGTAAAGGGCAAAATGGTAGGTTATTGAAGTACCATGTTGCGGATCTGCAGCGGGGAACCTGTACATCAATAATGAAATGTAACTGTAACTACTAAGGTTTTCACCGCCATCTCTCCCATCTCTCCCAAAAAGATTGGGGGCTCCAAATTTTCTTCCGGCCCGTAAGGGAGTCGGGTTAGGAGAGGGGCTCAGCCACAAACCCCGGTTATAACCAATTAAAGCCTGGGCAGTCCATGGAACTACTCCCATGCTACTGTAGGCACCTAGCCCATCTGTACCACCAGTTGGAACTAGGTTCTCTCCCCAGAACCCTAATAAACGCTCATTTCCGGGGAATGTAGAAAAGTCATTTTCATAGTCAAAGTCCTCAATCACTGTTATGGGGGCAATAACAGTTACCCATGTGGGCGTTGGACTAGTTACATTGCCGATTCTCAGGCTTACACTGGCGGTGCCTCCGTTTCTCGCATCAATATCCATATCGGTAACGGTTATCGCGTTGGTATTGCTGGACTGGATTATCGATCCTTCAGGTAACTCCCAGTTGTCAAAATAATGGCGAGTACTATCAATGCCATAAGCAGTGTTATTTCGGTTGCAAACCCAGGTATACACGGTTGAGTAAAAGTTTTTATAGGCGGCAAGATTGGCTGAAAATAACATAAATTGGGGGGCGGGGGCGGGGCCGGGGGGAGGATGTCTAAACAAATCAAGCGCTGATAATGTACTCCCCGCTTCCAGGGTTGTATTTGAGCTGCTATCCTGATATATTGCCGGTAAGCGTATTCTTTCCAGTTTTACATCGGCTGCCGAAATAAATTGAATGTCATCAATCAGGAATTGCCTTGTCATACCGCTTGGGTGAGCAATATCTCCCCAAACCTCAAGACCTATGCTAAAGAGTGTGTATACTACCATACCGGAAGTTTTGATATTGGGAACCGGAACAAAGACCGTATACCATCCCTGGGGACATGGCCATGCTCCTCCAGGCAACGCGTTACCGTCAAAGCCAACCCGGTGACTGGGATTAAAGTTAGAACCATTATCGTTGCCTTGCCATAGCATGGTATTACCTTCATCACCAAAGCTGACCCATCGCAGCGGATTACCTTCTCCGCCGTCATGCCAGATACGGAAAACCAGGCCGCCCGTACCGCTGAGATCAACCGGGGTATCGGAACGAATACTGAACGATACCGTTCGATGTATGTTAGGAGACATTCTTATCTGAATCGCCTTGGTGTTTGTACCATTTGGCGGTACGGTTACATCAAAATCTTCAATGATGTTTCCGCCCGGATTGGTGTTATGCGAATTTTGCCCATAGTTGTCATTGACCGTATTGGCGGTAATGCTTACCCCCGGCAAGCCATAGACCCCATTGCTGTACACCATCAAGGCGCCTTTGTATACCCTTATGTAATTACCTATACCCAGCAGAATTGAGCCGCCGGCTGAATGGTGGTTTTTACCTAAATCAATGCTTGTGTTGGAGATGCCGCCCTGAATGCGCCATCTTCCCGGCTGCACATCTGAGCCTGTCGGATTAGAGCCCGGCACATTACTCCATGCGTAAATCGGTATTTCAATGCGTATGGAAATAAGGCCGGAAACGGCGGTTGTCGTCAGTTCCAGTTCAAATGGTCCGCTGGGAAGAGGATTCCCCTCAGGCATCGCAACAGGATCGTGCACCACATTGGTGAAATGGCCGGATACATTTGCCCCTGCCTGGGTGATATAACCGGGTACTGCTCCCAGGAATCCGGACTGTACTCTGGGTGTTCCCGCCGTTACGATTCCTGCGTTGCTTCCGCCAAAATCAACGCGGTACGATGCCTGGAATGTTGCGTCCAGGGGAAGTTCAAAAAGCGGATAGACAACGCCGTCTATTAAAACGGTTCTAAAGTATGTATATCCAGCGGACGGGCCATCGTTCAGATAGGCATCAAACCCGACATTACCGCCATCGTATCCGGTAAGTTTGAATGTAGCATTAAGGGGGTTATTGGGACCGCTGATCCCCCAGCCATATACGTCATTCGTAATGGACGTGAGCTGAAACGTAGCGGTTCTGCTGAAATCGGTAATGGTTGTTCCCAGCTCGCCGTCAACCGCAATTAACCTGCCGATTGCGAGGAGCGTTCCGTCCCGGTAACCGGCAAACAGAATGGCGCCATTCCCACCGGCAGCGTAATTGACGCCTATCACCGATGTATAAACCCAGATGCTTCCCCGTTCACCAAGTTCCCAGGAAGCGCGGTATACCTCGTCATCTTCGGCATTATAAAAAGCGACTTCAAACCGTTCTGCGGCTGCCATGGCGACTTGGTCCGTAAGGGCGCGGCTGGAGTTTTTGGGGGCGCTTCCGGGCCCAATGCCGAGTTTGACCATTGTTCGGCCATCCTCGGTGTACCGAATCCGTTCCTCATCGGGATCAGATTCAGACAGCAAGGGTTTTTTATCGGGGGTGGTAAAATTGTTACAAGCTGCCAGTGTCATGGTTGCGAAAAGCACCGTTATCAGAACTGACAAAACAGCAGCTGGAAAGCACCGCTTTTTGATAAAAACCTCCACTCCAGTCACTACTTAGAATATATCACAAGTCTTATAAAAAAGCAAGGGTTTTTTTCGAAAAAAATGACGCAGAAAAGAAAGATCTTCTTGACTTTATGCACCGTATGGATAAATATTATAAGAGTACGAATAGGAGAAAATTCTATGAAAAGGCTTTGGCTGGTCCTGCTTGGCGGGTTATTGCTTAATACGATTGCCTATGCCCAATTGGGTGACAGAATCCAGCGGGGAAAAGCAACTCAGGAAATGGAAGGCAAAGGGTTTTTAGGGGCCCATTTTAACATTCCCATTGATGCGACCGTTAGGGTGATAAACGCCGACACCCAGATGGAAATAACAATCCTTATAACCGGGCGTATACCTGCATCGGCAAGCCGGATTATCGACCTTTCCAAAGAAGCGTATGACGCGTTGGGATTGAAGAACGATACGACCGTAATCGTTTCATATACTCCGCAGCAGCATGCGCTGCCGGCAGCGCCGCCTGAGCCGTCAGCGGGAAGCGAAATGCCCCGGCTGAATACAGCGCATGCGGTCTATCATGTGCTTATTTTGGACAGGAAATTCTGCAGGGCAAATGCTACTCTTGAAGGCCTGGAAAATATACGGATACTGTATCAATTTACTGACAGAAGTAACGGCTACCTTATTGCCGTATATGTATCGTCCAGTAACGGACCGGTTTTTCCCAAAATGCCCAATAACTCGCGTATTGTGGCAAACATGACAACCTCGCGCAGGGAGTTGCTGCTTGATTATGTTATATCCAGGGCTTTTATTACCCACGTGACAAACCCACGAGTACGAACGGGTGTACTGGATGCGGTTATGGGATTATAGGTCTTCGGTTAATTCGGTTTCTTCGGGTTCTGCATCCGGGTCGGTTTCGTCAAGTTCCGCAGCTGGCTCGGGTTCTTTTCGTACCTTTTCTTTTTTCTCTTTTACCGGCTTTTCTTTTTCCTCACGGGGCAATACTCCCGGTTTGCCTAATCCCCATTTGTAACCTGCGCCAAAATAGAGCATGATGCGATGGTATTGGCGGGGGTCGTCTGTACGTTTATCCAGGCCGGATTTGCCAAAATCTACCGAGAATGAGGCGTCGGCAAAGGCTATGCCGGGGCCGGCTTTTCTGCCGTACTGGAAGCCTGCCTTGCCGGAAATGAGCGGCGGGGTGGTATCCGGGAAAAGCGGAATATTGAACACAATACCCACGTAGGGTTTGTGCATATATGTTTCGCCGGGTTTTAAGACATAGTTAAACAGCAGCGGAATTTGCAGGATTACGTTTCGATATTCGTCACCAATATCGCTGGTGGCAATAATCCAGTCGGGGGCAAATTCCAGACCTGAACTGATAGACAGGTATTTCAGAAAGTCCATATCTTCGGACGCAAAGTTTATCCAGTAATACTCTGCGGTAAAGCTCATACCAATATTGGCAAAGTTGCCCGATACTCTTTTATCGGTGGTGTACAGCCGCGGAGCCCAAAAGAGGCTGCCGCCCAAATACCAGGGCATATTACGCCATGCATCGGGGGCGATTTCTACCGGTTTGACCGGCGGCGGCACTGGTCCCATATACCTTGTTGGCTCAGACTGAACCATCGGCAGAACCTCAATTTTTACAATGTTTTCGTCATCCTCTATTTCGGGGGCAAAGACGTGGAACAGCATATTAAACACCATTGAGGGTATATAACGGATTGCTT
>WQXQ01000032.1 GCA_009784775.1 Treponema sp. | reverse complement strand
CAACTGATGCAATCATAATCATTCCGGCGGAACACAATGGACAGCCGGTAACGCGGATAGCAGATTTTGGGTTTTTCGGTTATACAGCGATGACCGGCATCTTTATACCCGCCAGCGTAACGACTATCGGCGGGAATGCGTTCTCTGGTTGCACCGGTTTGACGAGCATCACCATACCCGCCAGCGTAACAACTATCGGCAATACTGCGTTCGCTAGTTGCAGTGCTTTGACAAGCATCACCATACCTGCCAGCGTAACCTCTATCGGCATGTTCGCGTTCGCTGATTGCATCGCTTTGACGAGCATCTTTATACCCGCCAGCGTAACGACTATCGGCAATCAGGCGTTCATTCGTTGCACCGCTTTGACAAGCATAAATGTAGATGCTGACAACCCCAACGTCGCATCGGTCAACGGCGTACTGTACAATAAAACACTGACAGAGCTTATACAAGCACCAGGCGGTATTAGCGGTAGTTTCACCATACCCAACAGCGTAACGACTATCGGCGATTTTGCGTTCCAAGGTTGCACCGGCTTGACGAGCATCACCATACCCGCCAGCGTAACGACTATCGGCGGTGTTGCGTTCGCTGATTGCACCGCTTTGACGAGCATCACCATACCTGCCAGCGTAACGACTATCGGTGATTTTGCGTTCCGAGATTGCTCCGCTTTGACGAGCATCTTTATACCCGCCAGCGTAACGACTATCAGCCATGGTGCGTTCTTACGTTGCAGTGCTTTGACAAGCATCATCATACCCGCCAGCGTAACGACTATCGGCGATACTGCGTTCATGAATTGCAGCAACCTTACACTGGTAACCATTGAGCGAACAGCGGCAGCGGGCATCACCACGATTGGATTTGTGGCGTTCGGTGGTACCCACGCCACCCTGCGCATCGAAGTCCCCGCAGGCGATGTTGCCGCATACAAGGCAGGAACTAACTGGAGCGCAGCAAATATAGTTGACCGCATTCACGCAATCGGCTGCACCGACACGAACAACCCGTGCGGAGCGCCGTGCGAGTAAAATGAGAAATTAGGAATGAGAAATGAGAAGCGTTGTTCGTAATCGTTGCATTGAAGCATCACGCTTTGAGTACGGACAATACCTTTTCTCATTCCTCATTATTACCCCCCCATTTCCCCAGCGACTCGCGCATAAAGGCGCGAATGTCGATGTCGTAGACTGTTTGCAATATGTCGTTATGTAACACATCGGTAATCGTGCCGTGTGCGGCTATCGTGCCGTTGTGCAGCGCAATTGCCGTGTCGCCGAAATGCCGGGCCAGATTAAGATCGTGAAACACACCGATGATTGTTTTGCGGTGTTCCTGCGCATACGATTTCAAAAATGTGAGTAATGCCATTTGATGTTTCAGATCAAGGTGATTAGTCGGTTCGTCCAGCAGAATGATGTCGGGGGTTTGCGCCAAAGTTCGTGCCAGAAAAACCCGCTGCAATTGGCCGCCGGAAATTTCGTCGATAAGGCGATCCTGTATGTCCTCAATTGCCAATTGGGTAATAATACTATTAATAATGGCGGTATCTTCGGCGGAGAGGTTTTTGAGAAAACCTTTGGCGTAGGCATATCGGCCCATCGCTATGGTTTCGTATACCGTGTAGGGAAAATATACCTGCGAGACCTGCCCCAGAAACGCAATTTTTTGGGCAAGCGCTTTGCGGGGCATCGTTGCGCTGTCAATGTTATGCAACAAAACATTTCCCCGGTAATTAATAATGCGGGCGATGGCTTTGAGCAAAGTGCTTTTGCCGCAGCCGTTGGGCCCCAACACGCAGAGCATCTCCCCCGCAGCTGCGCCAAAACTAATGTCGTGAATAACATCAGCGCCATCATACCCCGCACATAAATGGTTAACGGTAATCATTTTTGCCGCCTCCGTCTGAAATAAAGTATCGCAAAAAATGGCGCGCCGATAAGCGCAGTGAGCGCTCCCACCGGCAGTTCCGACGGCGAAATAATAGTCCGGGCAACCAGATCGATGATGACCATCAGTGAGCCGCCCAGCATAAATGACATTGGTATAACATATTTGTGCTGCGAACCGGTTATTTTCCGCGCGGCGTGCGGCGTAATCAGATCGACAAAACCAATAACGCCGCTTAACGCAACGGTCGCACCGGTGAGTATCGCGGCAAAAAACAATAATTTTTTGCGCAACAAACCGGTTTCCACGCCCGCCGATTTTGCCTGATCATCGCCAAAACTGAGAATGTCCATTTCTTTGGTGTAGCGCACAATACCCGCCAATCCAATGATCATAAATGGCAATAACAGTTGCACATAGACAAAACCCCGCATCGCAAAGCTGCCCATTTGCCACAATACAATACGCCGAAGGTCATCGGAAAAAACAGCGCTTAAAGTGGTAAGCAGTGCATTTATAAACAGCGAAAACACCATCCCGCAGAGAATGATCGTATTACTCGACATTGATTTATCAATGCGGGAAGAAAACGCGGCGACAAAAAAAACAGCCATTACCCCAAACACAAAACCGGCAAGGGGCAAGGTAAGCGCACCCAGCAACGGTATCGCAATCCCGCTAATGATAATTATTCCCGCGCCCAGAGAAGCGCCGGAGGAAACGCCCAAAATGTACGGCGATGCCAGTGGATTTCGCAAAACGGACTGACACACTGCGCCGCTTACCGCAAGACAAGCGCCTGCAAAAAAAGCCAGCAATACCCGCGGCAGCCGCAGCATCCACACAATCGCAACATCCCTTGGATCAATGTCAGCCGCCAACGGCACCCCAAAGATTTTGTGCGCAATGATGAGCACCGTGTCACCAAAACGAATACTGGAACTACCCAACGACATTCCCGCAATAATAATGAGTACCGAAATTATTCCGCCCATAATAATACGTTGTTTGTTTAACCACGAACCACACAAACGACACGAACCCATAATTCGAAATCTCTTCGCTGTTCGTGTTGGTTCGTGTTGGTTCGTGGTAGAATTTCTTAAAAAATACTTACTCATATATTCCTTTATAAACCGCTTGTGACATTTGTTGTAACGCTAACAGTATTCGCGTTGAAGGCCGCACCGAAGAATCCGTATCAATTTGATACACTTGGCCGTTAATGACGGCGTTAATATGCGCAAAGCCGGGGCGGTTTTTAATTTCTCCGATTGGATCATCAATGTAATTAACATTGGTAAGAATCACATCGGGATTATGCATAATAATCGATTCTGCGCCGGGCGTTACCAGCCAGTGTTCATTTTCGAAAATGTTTCTTGCGCCAATAACGGTAATCATATCATTTATAAAACTATTTTTGCCAAAGCTCATCATCTGCGGCGCGGCGGATATTTCAAAATACACCGTTTTTGCCGTTTCAATATACGCTGTATACTGCGTCATTTCCGCAATTTGCAATTGCATCGCATTGATAATAACTTCCCCCTTTTCCTGCACTTGCAAAAGATCGGCAATAAAAGCAATGTCCCGGTAAATATCGTCGATGCTTTTGCTCATTGCAATATACACCACCGGAATGCCCATTTCGCGCAGCAGCCGGAAAGGATCTTCGCCGCTGCCGGTTGGATTATGCCCGCTTGCAATTATTATATCCGGTTCAAGTTTCATGAGCAGTTCGGCATCGGGATAGAAAAAATCCAATAAAGGAAGGCCGTTCGGTATTCCGCTCACATTCACCGAATGACGGTCAATCGCAACAAGCGTATGCGCCATTCCCAAATCAACAATTATTTCCGTGTTAGAAGGCGCCGTAGACACCACCCGATGAATAGGCCCCCGATCAACTATCTCCTTACCCTTGCTTGCACTACAACTTGATGCAAACAATAACACTAAAATAATTAACCACAAACCAAACGAACCACCACGAACAAATACAAATTTCCTTCTTTCTTCTCTTTCTTTTTCGTGCAGTTCGTGTTGGTTCGTGGTAAAAATTTTTCTTTGATTCATTGTTTAATCTCCGCATTGGTTCGCAGACCCAAAGTTAACGTAATCCCCGGCATAGGGTAATCATAGAACGATTCATAAGAAGTGTTAAGGATATTGCGCAGTACGCCAAAAACCGTAAAACTTTTCCCGATGTTTTGATTAACAGCGGCATTGAGTAAAAAATAGGGCTCCAGCATTGTTATGTTTGCCCGGTCATTGTAGCGCACACTTTCG
This sequence comes from Treponema sp., assembly GCA_009784775.1. Classification (GTDB taxonomy): domain Bacteria; phylum Spirochaetota; class Spirochaetia; order Treponematales; family Breznakiellaceae; genus WQXQ01. The sequence continues at coordinate 18,616 of WQXQ01000032.1, read as the reverse complement.
TAATGACCGGAAATGGAGAAAGAACCATTACCCCAGGAAATGTCCACTGCGCCGCCTATAGTATGTTCGGGACTGTAGGGAATCCGTTTATCCGATTCAAACGTATAACCGAAACTCAATAAATAACTGCGCAGATATTTATACGAAAGTGACGGAGTGATTTTTTTTACCGGCCCAATGGATACCGGAATTGCAAATCGAAAATGGTTGTCCAGCCCGAAAAAAATCGCTTCACCCACATTTTCTGGCCGCCATATCCCGCCGGAGCTTGCATACCAGTGTATTGAATCTTGTATCCATTGAGTGAAAAAAACATTTTCAATTATCACCATTTCCTTAAAATGCCATTCCAAACCAAAGTCTCCGCCCCAACCATCCTCCGGGCGCAGATTCGGGTTGCCGATCCCGCCGCCGCCGCTCCAGTAGAGTTCTTCAAAATCGGGAAACTTAAAACTGCGGAAATAATTATTTTTGATGGCAAAATTATCCGTTACATTCCAAAGAAAACCGAGTTTTGGTATAGCGGCAATATTTCCTGATCCCTCATTGGTACACACCATTTTTGCCGAGGGAATTATAAACAATGCCTTTACCGGATTGAATTCCGCCGTGAGATAGATGCCGCCGTCGTGCCGGCTGCGATTGCCCATTTCCGTTGAGTTCAGGTTGATGTACCGGTAATCAATGCCGCTTCTCAGGGTGAGGCGTTCTGCGGGATACCAGCTCCAGCGATTGATTGCGTTCAGGCTATGTTGATCGTGGCGGGAGAATAGGTCCGCCGGTGAAGTATAATCCCGCCGGTTAAAGTGCCACGAAAGCGAGGCTTCTGTTGCAAGGTTGTCGTTAAAGGCGCGGGGCGCATCAATCATACCATTTTGGCGGACGGAAAAATCCTGTTGATTACCAACCCTGCTCGAAAAGCCGGAACTGGGAAAATTTCTGTCGCCGTAATAAAAATGTGATGCGCTTATCAATTTTGTTGAATCCGGCAGTTCCCACACCAGAGACGCGCCGCCGCCAGCATCCCACACTTCATTGTTGTCTTTGCGGCGAAGCCTGCCGACTCGATCCAAAAAGATAAAATGGTTTTCCGCGCGATTGGCAAAAACGTTTGCGGTAAGCGATGTCGCTTTACCGCCATAAGCGGCAGAAAGCGCATAATGCTGTGTATCAAAAAGATCTTCCCAATGTTTGTTTTGCATTTCGCCATTGCGGTCACGGTACTTGCCCGGCATTGCGGAAGTGTTGGACACCGATCCGCCGATGCGCAGTCCCTGTTTTTGTTTTTTCACTGTAATAATGTTGATCACCCCGCCCAATGCGCCCGAAACATTGTACTTTGAGTCCGATCCGCCGTACATAACTTCAATACGTTCAATCGCATTAACATCAATTTGATTAATATCAAATTTTCCGTCCAGCGATGCATTCACCGGCACTCCATCAATCAAAAACGCCACCCGCTTTGAATCAAACCCGCGTACATTTATCCCCGCCTGATTCCCATAAGCGCCGTGGCGAACAATGTTCAAACCAAGCGACTCAGACAGCAGCGTTGTAATATCCGCCGCGCCCCGGCGCTCAATTTCTTCTTTTTCAATAACCGCCATATGCTGACTTGTCTGCGTTGTTCCCACAACCGTGATGCCCTCGTCATCGCTAAAGAAAAATTCTTCATTAACGCTTGTATCCTGTGAAAAAAGCGGGAATGGAAAAATTAAAAACAACACTAACAGTAGATACATTATTTGGTATATGTGCCCCACATGGCGACATGGTTGCCCATATTACCGTCAGTAAAAAGAGACAAAGCCAGGGATAATGTGTCGGCTTCTACCGAACCATCCGCATAAGCTGTTGCCAGTTTTATGGAAGCATTGGTGTATTCCGAGTAATATATGCCGGTGTATGTACCGACGGTGTTATAAGTAGCTTCGGTTATTTTGATAATAAGTACTCCCGAATTTTTTGAAAAATCAACAGCCTTTTCAATAGTGCCTTTCAAAATCGTGTCAGGATATATAATTCCTTCCCATTCGGATCCAGCCATAAAATAATCGATAGAATCATTTGTTATGGTATAACGATCATAAAAAAACCATTCGCCCACTGGAATGAAACCGGTACTTTCATGTCCACTCTCCTCCATCGGACAACCCGTAAGCAAAAAGATTGCCGCAAGTGCTAAAGTCCAGTACCAATTCGCGCGTTTTACAAACCCCGCGCCTGCCTCCGTGCTCTCCGTGTACCTCCGTGTACTCCGTGTGATGAAACTCGAAAAAAACATAAAAACACTCCTTCCGGAGAAAAGACAAAAAAACCGGCTTATACCACGGACGAGGGATTCGTTTTAGACAGGTAAATTCGATGCACGCATCGCCGACTTTTCACAGGCTCTTCCTCGAAGCTTGGAAAAAAATGCTTGACCCCTACGGAATCAAGTGTATACCAAAGTTTCCTGGCTTGAGGGCTGCCATTGTAATGGCGTTTTCCTGCCGGCCTTCCCAGTTTCCCAGTGGCCGTATTGGCAGGATTTTTCCCTGTCACAGTTACGGGTTAGCGGGGGATTTCGAATAACGGATGGATCATCCGGGTTCGGCACCCCACTTCCTTTGAAATATACAAGAGTACGATAGCATATTTTTGGAGATGTGTCAATGGGGTATTTCTGCCATCGCAGGCGGATCCGCTCCGCGGCGTGAGCATACTATAGAAGCGGCTTTATTGGCAAAACAGAGCGCGTTGTATAGCTCTGTTTCACTTAAGCCGGCAAGGGCAGGGCGTGAAAGTTTTCCCTTTGTCTCAAGCCATGAGAGTAAAGCCCCGTGAAATGTATCTCCCGCCCCCACTGTGTCAACGACCGCTGTTTCAACAGCTGGAGCGCTTACCCGAATTACGTTACCCTCAGAATGGAGTAATGCCATAGCGCCGCTGGATCCCATCGTACATATCGCAAGCCGGGGGCCCAACGAAAGAATTTTTCTCAACACTTGTTCTGGTTCAAAGCCGGGATACACAAATGCATAATCTTCGGCAGATAATTTAACGATGGTGGAAGCAGCAATACATTTTTCAAAACTGTTAAGGTAAGCCTCTTTATCCTTTATCTTAAAAGGCCGAACATTGGGATCAAAGGAAACAACTGGCGAATGGTCTGCCTGATACCTGCCAATAAATGTTTCGATGGTTGAAGCGACTGGTTCCATGGTCATCGAAATGGAGCCAAAAACTATACAACTGGATTCAGCAGGCAGTACGGAGGGCAGATCCGTTGAGATAAGCAGCGGCACAGAGGTTCCATCGGTATAAAAAGCGTATCGCGGCGCCTGATTTTCTCCTATGTTAACAACTGCCAGTGTCGTATTCGCATCGGTGCGCACAATCAATTTGTCTCCGACATTATTGTCCCTAAGGTGTTTAATAATAATATCGCCGAAAAAATCAGTAGAAATTTTTCCCAGAAATTGTACCGGCACTCCCAATCTGCCTATGGCAACAGCGGTGTTAAAAGACGATCCTCCGGGCAGAGGCAGAAAACCTTGACCCTTATCCAATGGAATCTGTACCAAGTCCATCAACGCTTCACCGCAGCAAATTATCATTGCAGTTTCTCCAAATTAAAACATACTCTCTTTCATGAAATCAGCACGGGTTTGTTCAATGGCGGAATGCATATCATCGGTATATTTTTTTATGATACTGTCCAAATTGTCAGGGAATAATAGCGGCGGCCTTAAAAGTTCATATACTTCAACTTGCAGGGCATTTGCAATTTTTACCATGGTTGCCGGTGAAGCCCATTTTTTTTCTGTTTCAATGTCATTTATAAAGTTAACCGAGGTGCCGGCTTCTTTGGCTAATGCAGCTTGAGTCCAGCGTACATTATTCCGGCGCTTTTTGATATTTGCGCTAAAAATTGCGTGCAGTTCTTTTTCGGTCATGATTACCTTTGAATACGGGCGGAGCCGCCTTTCGCAAATGCTTCTACTTGATCAAGGCTTACCATGGAAGTATCACCCGGAGTAGTGGTCAGCAATGCTCCGTGCGCCCAGCCCAGCTTTAACGATTCTTCGGGGCTTTTGCCGGTTAAGAGGCCGTAGAACAGTCCCGACGCAAAGCCATCACCGCCGCCAACGCGATCATACACGTCAAGCTCGGCAGTAGGAGCCTGGTAATGCTGGCCGTCGAGCCAGAGCACGGCGCTCCACGAGTGACGGTTGGTTGAGTGGACTTCGCGCAGAGTTGTTGCCACTGCTTTGATGTTGGGGAAATCCTTCGCCACGTTTGCGATCATGCCAAAAAATGCGGATGGATCAAGGTTGCCTTTGGTCTCTACATCCTGTCCCTTCAGGCCCAGACCTTTTTGCAGATCTTCCTCATTGCCAACCAGTACATCAACATTGCTTACTATTTTTCGCAGGGTTTGGGCGGCAGTTGCCTCGGCTTGTTCCGTGCTCAGACCTTGTTCCTCGGCGGCAACGGTCCAGAGTTTGGCCCGGTAGTTCAGGTCGAATGAAACAACGGCCCCTGCTTTTTTGGCAGCCTGCATTGCTTCAATGACCAAATCCGCAGTGGTGGGCGAAAGGGCGCTGAATATTCCCCCCGAATGGAACCAGCGAACTTTGGGTGTTCCACCGGAGCCAAAAAGGGCATTCCAGTCAAAGCTGCCCGGTTTAAGCTGCTGCGCCGCTTCATTGGAACGGTTGTAAAATACCACCGGGGCGCGCACTCCCTGTCCGCGGTCGCTCCATACCGTTGCGATATTTGGCCCCCGTACGCCGTCATGTTTGAAACGCTGAAAGTAGGGTGTTACTCCGGCTTTTTGCACGGCCAGTTCAACTTTGCGGCCAATGGGGTAATCGACCATTGCGCTGGCAATAGCGGTTCGCAGCTTGAAACAAGTGGAAAGGTTGCAGGCAACATTGTATTCACCGCCCGCTACATGGAGCAAATATTCGCTGGCTTCCGCAAAAGGGATAATCCCCGGATCCAGTCGGGTAACCAATGCCCCCAGAGCCAATAAATCGTGAGCCGTTCCAGCCGCCGCCGGAATTGATAAAGCCGCCATATAACCCCCCATAGTCTCTTTTATTGATTATATCATTGTTTACCGTTATTCGCTAAGCCAAAAACACGGTGCCCTTTTGTCTGCCTTCTGCAAGGGCTTCTAAACAGCGGGGTTTGCCGCCGTGGGCAAGTATGGTAGGGATGCCGTAGGAAGAGGCTCGCTGTGCTGCGGAAAGTTTGGTTTCGATCCCGCCGGTGCCAAAACTGTTGGTGGCGCCTATACTGATGTTTTTCCGTATAGAATCAATGTTTCGAACCTCTGCAACCAGCTCTGCATCGGGGAATTCCTTGGGGTTTTTGTTGTAGAGGCCGTCAATATCGCTAAATAGCACCAAAAGGTCTGCGCTCCACAGAATGGCGGACTGCGCTGCCAGGGTGTCATTGTCGCCGATCTTGATTTCCTCGACCGATACGGTGTCGTTTTCATTGATAATGGGGATAATGCCCTCATCAATGAGGGTAAAAAGGGTATTTCTCATGTTGAGGGTCCTGATGGGGTCGTTAAAATCGTCCTGGGTAAGCAAAATTTGGGCTATATGGCGTCCATGGGGCTTAAAGGCATTTTGCCATGCCTGCATAAGCTGTACCTGGCCTACGGCGCACAGGGCCTGCCGGTAATGGATGTCCTTTTTTCGCGCCCATTTGTCCATGGTGGAAAGCCCCGCTACCTGCGCCCCGGATGAAACAATTACAATATGGGTGCCTTTGGCTATCAGGGCAGAGGCCTGTTCGGCAAATTCCTCCAGAAAAGCGATGTTCATTTTACCCTCATTTCCGGCAAGGGTATTTGAGCCAAACTTCAAAACAATTTTCCGCGCCGTTGCGATGTGTTCCTGTATCGTCATACTGTATAATTTCTCTTTTTTGCAACTTGATCAATATGTGTTGGTGTAATATTATACAGGAAGGGGGTTAACTCAACAATGGCACAAGATGATTATTTTTTCGATTTAGACGAAGACCCGTTTGATACGGAGACAACCACTACCGAGGTGGTTGCCGGCAATGATGTTGATCTGAGCGCCCAGAAATTTCCTGAGATAACCAAGCGCTTCGAAACCATTCCGCACGAGCATTTTTCCGATCCAAACTATTACAAGGGGGCCCTTGCGGACGAGGGGGATATTGCCAAAAGGGTGCATACCCTTTTCCAAAAATACCTTGGCGCTACCGATCCCAAGGATCGCGGGGTTTTTCGCCAGCAGATACTCAGCGCCTATTGGGAATTGCTTCGCGGTGTGGCGAAGAAAACGGTTGGAAAAATATCAATACCCAAAAAATTTATGCTTCGTTTCAATATACTGCATCACAACTTTGTAAATCCAGAGACCAAAGAATTTTTTGCCAAACTTGTCATAGAAAATGAGCTTAAAGTGCCGGTCTACTATCTTGATGAATGGCTCAGAGCGGTGGGAATGGGCACCATTAAACCTTCAACCACCGATGAAGTAAAAATAGCGCAAAGTAATCATCAAATGAAGCTGCGGCAGCTTCTGGAAAAGGCATCGGGTAAACTTGATGGCGCAAAAACATTGCTTAGGGGAAAAGGGCAGGAGCGCAGTGATTTGGAAGCTGCCATTATGGATAATATCAACTCGATAACCGAGCATTATCCTCTGGAGGATTTTGATGATGTGTTCGCAAACTATACCGATGCCCAAAAGCGGTCTATTGCCGATATACAGGAACTGCTTAAATGCCTGCTGAAAAACGACCGTGAGCTTGAAATTTTAATCAGGGATTATCGTCAGGCTGAAATGGATGTACAAACCTTGCAAACCAAGGTTGCCGATGAGGGCGGTGAAGCGCTGGTTGATCTTCGCGCGATTGATAGTGAATTTGACACTGTCAGGCAGGCGGCAAAAATGACGATTGGCAGACAGGGGAATCACTTTCCTGTTATGACCAACGAATATTTCCGCTGCGGTCCCAATGATATTGGATACCGTGAAAATATTGTCAGTATGCTGGCTAAAATCGAAAGCATTGATCCAGAGGCTTTTTGCCGCGTGTACCGGAACCGGCTTAATCGTATCGTCCCGTATGTGCTGCTGATTCCCACCTACGGCGATACCGGAATATGCTGGGAACCTTTTGACAAACATAACAGAGCCACCAGCCGGGGACGTATTATCATCCCCATGTACCCCAAAAACCTGTATATTGCCGTCTTGTCTGCGGTTGCGGATCTTCGGTGGCAGGTTGCAAAAGAAAAGGCGTCTTACTATTGGATGGAAGAAGGACTTACCGGAAATTATTACCAGTGGTTTGCGGGGCAAAGGCTGAAAGGCGATATAAAAGGCTATTTTATTCAGGATTATATTCTGTGGATGACCAAAGAATCCGAAGGCGTACAAAAAGTTGATAAGGATGTTCGCGGCGCTTTTTGGCGGTATATGCCTTTCTCCAAGGAAGTCAAGGAAAAACTTAAAACGCGCAGTTATGTATATCAGGAACTTTACCAGCGCGATCTGAATCGCCAAATGTCTGATGGTTATTAATACAATGCTGCAAAAAACATTTGTTGTTTTCTGTGTACCGTTATTGTTAGCTGTTTGCGCCAAACCTCCTTCTCCCCGGCTTGAATTGGCATTGGGGACGGTGTGTACAGTTAACCTGTTCGAAGGAGGCAACGCGCAGCTCTATTCGGATATTTTTTCGCGGATACAGGAAATTGATCGAACCATGACCGCTTTTTCGGAAGAATTTTCTGATATAATAGCGATAAACAAGCAGGCAGGTATTGAGCCGGTACAGGTTCGCGATGATTTAATTGCGGTGCTGGAAACGGCGCTGTATTATGCCGCATTAAGCGGCGGCGCATTTGATCCTACAATAGGGCCGCTGGTGACGCTTTGGGGTATTGGAACCGATTCCCAGCGAATCCCCGGCGATGCAGAAATTGCCGCCGCGCTGGCATTGGTGAACTGGCGGGATTTGGTGATTGACCGTGAGGCAGGAACCGTATTTCTCCGGCGGGCAGGCATGGCGCTGGACCTTGGCGCTATTGCCAAAGGGTATGCCGGAGATGAGGCGGCGCGGATTGCCAGAGAAGGGAATGTACAGCGCGCTATTATTGATCTGGGCGGCAATATTGTCGCGGTAGGATCGCGGGAAGCAGCCCAAAATGGAACAGAAGCTTTGCCCTGGCGTATTGGCGTGCAAAATCCACTGGATGAACGAGGCGCCTCTATAGGTGTTTTGTGGGTTCATAATGCAAGCGTGGTTACCAGCGGTGTGTATGAGCGTTATTTTGTATCTGATGAAGGGAAGCATTATCATCATCTGTTTGACCCCGCAAACGGTTATCCGGCGGAAAACGGCTTGTTGTCGGTAACCATTGTAACCGAAAGTTCCACTATCGCTGATGCTTTATCAACAGTGGTTTTTGTCCTGGGCTTTGAATATGGCAAGGCGGTAATTGATTCTATTCCCAATGCCGAGGCAATTTTTGTGTTTGATGACTGCAGGGTAATTATCACCGATGGTCTTATTGGATTTTTTATGATAACCAACGATGCGTTTACTTTAGACTTATAACCGTAATATCTTTTAAATAATAGTGTCTTTCTGCAGGGCTGCCGTTGGCAAAAACAAAGTCAATGTAGTATTCTTTGCCCTTGACCGTAACCGTTTGCTGCTGCAGATGCATCAGTTTTTTTTCTTCTTTGGGTTCAATATGCCACTCGCGGTTATCCCCGCTAATCACCAGCGAGGCTGTGGGACTGTTCCCCACCAAGCGCACCCTTCCGCTTACTTCCACTTTTTGCGGCTTTGCGCTGTCTTTTTCCCCTCCTCCCAGAGCAAGAATTTCCGCCATGCACAGCAACACAAGTGACAGCAGTAACAGGATACGTTTGTTCATTCCCGGTTTCTTCCCAGAACATCTCTCACATCTACCGCATACATTCCGGTCATTGTTTCACTTTGCGTATCGATTGTTATCGTTTGGGCAGCAGCAGTAATGGAGGCATTGCCGGTAAGGTGGCCGGTTTCAGTAGTTCTTGATGATATATTATTGGCGTTAAAAGTCAGGAGTATATTGCCGCTTATGTTTGGCGAAGGAGTGCTAAAGGTTCCGGTATTGCTGGTAATGCCTGTATAGCGAATATTGGGTGATGGCTGTATTGCAGAAAAATCAAAAACATTATTTCTTATAGTACTGTATACGCCTTCACCCGGAAATAATGGAGTCGTTTCTCCGGAAATGGGCTTTACTCTTATTTTACCCCGGAGATAATTGCTCCCTTTATATCCGTAATGGTCGTTTTGGGGGTAATAGTTGGCGGCAAGCCAGGTCCTGAGCAATATTTCCCAGTCGGCCCAGGCCGGATTGATATCCTTTGCTATATTAGTAACAGCCCGGTAGTCGGTATAGACTGAAGTCATAATGTCATAATAGAGGCGTGATCTAAGCGCAGTGTCAGTTGTCTGCAGGTACAGCCAGTGGAAAAACAAATACGCCGTGGCATAATCATCCAGAATGGCCTGGGGTTCTTTATCAACATGGTTGCCCCAGACAAAAAAATTATTACCTTTTGCGATGGTTCCCCTTGTGTCAGTGGCAAACCATTCGCATCTATAGGTAAGATATTGCTCCCCAAGGCAAAAATATTCCGCCATGGAAGCAAGGCCTTCTTCGATCCAGGTATCTATGTAGAGCGATCTGTTCATTTGATGTCTGGAAACATAGGTCACTAAATGCTGCAGTTCATGGGCTAAAACCCCATAAGTTTCTCCGGGCCTCAATGCCATGCCGGGATAGGTGTCTATGTATATCATGTCTCTGCCGTTTGAGTAACGGCTTCCCTGTCCTGTTATTAGTCCCCTTGGGCGAAAGTCGCTGCTCATAAAATACCCGGCTACAAAAGTATCTTTGCCCGGATCTTTGAAACCGTCCTGAATATCCAGCAGTAGTATGGTCAGTTTTCCATCATCTCTGCCGGCAAGCGTATTGGCATATTGCAGTATGTCATTATTCCCGCCAAAATTTGCCAGTATTCTGGGGCGAATTTCTGTATCGTATCTCTGCGCCATTTCTTGCGCTTTTGTGACGGTAACTCCGCTGCCTTTTTCCGCCCAAATTATGCATTTATTGCCTTCTGCGAGTATTTCCGCTTCAACGATGTAGTATGTATTGGTTACCAGATTCAGGGCATAGAAGGAATTGTCATCAATAGGACCAAGATGATCGATAAAAGTGGTTGGGGAATCCAGAAATAAATGACAGGATGCCGGCAGAATTGCAAGCAGCAACGCCGCAAATAGCATCGGCTTAATCGTGCATTTCATCTGTCTTTATTATACCACAAATGTCTTGCATTTTACAGGGTAAAAGGCAATAATAGTACCTAATACGGAGGAAAATATGAAATCTTTAATCATTGGCATTATCATTCTTGCGGCTGCGGTTTTTGCGGCGCTGCCATCGAAAATATGCGGATTTGGGCTTGGCTGGTGGGAAGATGTATTGATATTTCTGCGCGGCGGGTTACCGGTTATTGCGACGATCATCGGTCTTATTGCAGTGTTTATCGGTATCGCCGATATGAAAGATCGCGCCGAGGCAAAAAAAGAAAAAGCCGAAGAAAACGGTCAGTAAAACGAATTTATTCCCATTCAATGGTTGCCGGCGGTTTGCTGGAAATATCGTATACTACCCGTCCAATTTCCGGTATGGCGCTGGTGATGCGGGCGGAGATTTCCAGCAGATCACGGGTTTCAAAAGGGTAGACATCGGCGGTCATGCCGTCGGCGCTGGTAATGGCGCGTAATGCCAGCACCCAGGTGTACTTGCGTTCAACATGGCCGCCGGCCCGGCCGCCGCCGGAAATGCCTACCGAGCGGATCGGCAGCAGTATGGCAAATGCCTGCCAGATTTCATCGTACAGGCTGCGTCCGCTGGAGCTTTGGCGGCGCCTGAGTTCTTCCAGATAAACGGCGTCTGCTTCACGCAAAATAGCGCACTTTTCTTTGGTAACTTCGCCTGGAATTCGCACGGCAAGACCCGGCCCGGGGAATGGATGCCTGCGGATAACCGCTTCGTCTACGCCAATATAAGCGCCCAGCTTGCGGACTCCGTCTTTATACAATGTTGCCAGCGGCTCAACGACCCTGCCGGCGGCGCGTTTTGCATCAACCAAAGGGCTGCCTACATTGTGATGGCTTTTAATCACCGGCGCCTTTTTGCCGTCCCCTTTGCCGCTTTCGATAATATCAGGATAAATTGTCCCCTGTGCAAGAAAATACGATTCCGGCAGTCCCAAACGGGCTACTTCCCGTTCCTGAATAGTGATGAACAAATCGCCGATAATTTTGCGTTTTGCTTCGGGATCGGTCTGCCCCTTGAGCGCCGTAAGGAATTCGTCTTCACAATTGATAATATGTATATGCTGTGCGCCCAGTTTTTCCAGAATGGCCGTAACGGTTTTTGTTTCATCTTTGCGCATCAGACCGGTATCCATATACATTAAATGCACCTGATCGCTGGGTAGTATTTTGAGGAGCAGCGCTCCGGCCACGGTAGAATCAACACCGCCGGAAATCAAGAGCAGTACCGGATTTTTGCCAATGGCGGCATTCAGCGATGTACGCAGTTCCGCAACATAATGTTCCATAGTATCCATGAATTAAGGATACACTTTTTATAAATAATATGCTATTGTTGTATATTAAGATAAGGAGTAATTGTATGAAAAACTTCTACAAAGCACTGTTTGTATGTGTCGTTTTTGTATGGGTAGCAGGGGCTGCTTTTGCCCAGGTTGATCAGGGGGAGCTGCAAAAAAATCTTGCCCCGGTAACATTTATCAATTTTGAGGGCCCCCATGCGCGGGTTGAATCAAGGGAACAAATCCGCCAGATTGGCGTGGGGCAGGGGCAGGTCGTAAAAGCCGGTACGGTAAGGGCCGGAGCCGCAAACCGTTATTTTGTGATACACTCTGTTTCCGGGCCGGATGGCGATAGACTGGACGCGGATATTTTTGGGCTGGGGCCTAATGCCTCTGTGGATCATGTGCGTAACCTTCGGCTCATTATTCAGGGCTATTTGCAGGCAGCGTACGATTATTCGGAAAAAGATGCCGCATTGCTGGCGGAATACATCACTATTTACAATGCCGTATACCGCGGGGACTGGGATTATTTTTCCAACCGCTTTAAAAGACCGGTTTTGGGTCATATAAACGCCAGACAGGCGGGACTTTCCACCCGCTATACCGAATGGCCCGGCAATACCTTAATGCTGATACCTCTGGGCGATGGTCGGGCTGTTGACACTGCGGCCATTTCAGATGACCGCGTAGTGGAAGAAATGCGAAAAGAGGATGATCGCAGCATTGGGCAGCGCCGTGATATGGTTGACCTTAAAGAGCGCGAGGCGGACGATGCGGAGCGAAGGGCTACGGAGCAGAGAAGGGCCGTACAGGAAGAGGAAAAAGCTATAGCTGAAGAACGGGCCCGGCGTGAAGGGACTGATGCAGATGACGAAGATCTGCGCAAGCGGGAAGATGAACTGGTTTTACAGCGGGAAGAAGCGGCCAGACAGGAGCAGATTGCTGAGCGAAAAACCGAAGATGCCCAGCGGGACAGAGAAAGCATTGCCCGGGATCAACAGGATATGATTGATCAGGGTGAGCAGCCTCGTGGAGTAATCGGTGTGACTCTGGAACGCAACAACGCCACACTGGGAAGACTGGTTAGCCTCAATCCCGCCAATCGGCAGGAGTTACGCCGTTCGCCGCTGGATACCGTGTATGTCAGAACGCTTACTTTTATTGACAATAAAATATTGGCTATTGCCGGGGAAAACCGGGGTAATGGCGCAGTACGCCTTATTGAGATAAACAGCAGAACTCTGGAAATGGTAAGGCAGGGTGATGATGACCTGCATTCCGGCAGTCTTATTTGGGTAAATGGCAAAGATCTGTATGCCATTACCGCAAACCTTGCCAATGGGACATTTAACCTGGGCCGCTTTAACTCGAATCTGGCTTTACAGGTTAAATCTGGTATAACCATACACCCCAATGCCTCCATACATGTTCAGGATGGCAGTCTATTGACTCAACGGGCAGACGGCAGTGCGGTAATATTGGATCCGGCCAGTTTAGTGGAACGAGGATTGTGAGATCCCCTTCACTCAACCAGTAAGTCCCGTTCCCCTGAAGCCAGCGCGCTGAGTATGCGCCGCTTCATTGCGCCGGAATTGCCGGTGAAATCGGCGATGCGCTGGCGCATTTCGCGGCGCCCGGAGTTTACTCCGTAAGGGCAGGTACAGGTGGTTTTGAGGAAATTCTGCGCATCGGCACATGCGATGATCTGCCTTTCCTCAAGATACGCCAGCGGGCGGATAAGACTGACGGGGAATTTGCGGTATTTCAGCACAATGGGCATGGCGCTCATTTCGCCTTTGGCGCAGAGGTTCATAAAAAAAGTCTCGATAATGTCGTCCAGATGATGTCCCAGGGCAATTTTGTTAAAACCGTTTTCCACGGCGTATTTCAACAGCTCGGTGCGTCGCTGGGTGGAGCACCAGTAGCAGTTCATTTTTTCCCCTTCTTTGAGCCTGCCAATAACTGGCACAAAAAGTTCGGTGAAGGGTATGTCCCATTCGGCAAGTCGTTGCGCAAGCGCCGGATTTTTGCATTTGGCATTGCCTTCCATGCCGCCGTCAAGGTCTGTGGCAACGTGCATGGCGGCAAGCTCGTAATTGCATTTGAGCGCGGGACGTATTGCGGCAAGCGCCCAGGCCATTACCGTTGAATCCTTCCCGCCCGATGCGGCGATGAGGATGCGGTCGCCTTCACAGACAAGGTTTCGTTCCAGTACGGCCTTGAGCGCGAGTTTGTGCGCTATGGTACTTGGGTTTTCTTTGCGTAAAAATCTGCCGCTCATTGCCGCTCCAACGCCACATCGCGCAACACCAGGCTTGCCAAGGCCATGCCCGCCGATGCAGTAACGGTAACCGCGCTGCCGTTTATTTTTTTGCCGTTTGGTGCTGCGTCGCAATCATTGTGCTGATCAAGCTGTTCATCGCTGTACACCACCGTGAAATCCCCGCTGAATCCCCGCTGACGCAAGCCCTGCCGAACCAGTCGTGCCAAAGAGCAGCCGCGCGTTTCCCAAATCCCGGCTATTCTGATGCGGGTTGGATCCATTTTTTTTGCCATACCCATCGAAGAAAACAATTTTACTCCGCCCTGTTTGCAGGGCGAGGCAGCACAGCATGTTTCGATTAAGTCAAGTTTGTGGGGAAAGGTGTCAATCGCATCGATCACATAGTCCGCTTGTGCAATACTGCGGCATATACCGGAATCGTCGGCATCTGTCACGGCATTTTCCCGCGAAAACAGCGTTTCCCATGTCGTCACCTCGCAGTGAGGATTTATTTCCCGCAGCCGTTTTTGCAACACCGCCACTTTGGAATGGCCTAGTGTGCGGCTGGTAGCCTGTACTTGCCGATTCACATTACTGGCACACACCGTATCAAAATCAACAATACCGATTTTGCCCACGCCCGATCGCACCAGCGCCTCGGCGCACCAACTACCCACTCCGCCCACACCAAAAATCAACACACGAGTTTGTCTCAGCCTCTCCAGCGCCTCCGCCCCCGTAATCAAAGTCAGCCGCTGAAAAAAAGGATCGATTACATCACTTTTTTCTCTTTTCTCTTTTCCCTTTTCTCTTTCGCTCAACATACATCCGCAGTATTTTTGCATATACAGGCCAAGGGCGCGGGCCTGGTTTTGGCCTTCTCTGAACAGGGGCCGGAAATCCCGGTACACAAATGCAATGCCGTATTGGGCGGCCAATGCCTCGCCGAGCCGCCGGATAGTATCGTGCTGCTGGTAGGGGCTGATGAGGAGGGTCGTACTGAAAGCGTCAAAACCGTGTTTCGCTGCAAAGGCCGCCGTTTGTTCCAGCCGCATTCGGTAACATACGTCGCAGCGATCCGGAAATGCGGTTGTGTTGCCAATCTGCTCCAAAAAGGATAACAAGCCATATTCGTCGATACATTCCAGGGGAAGATTTTTGGCGGAGACAAAGGCACGCAGGGCATCGCGGCGGCTTTGGTATTCGGTAAACGGGTGGATGTTGGGGTTATACCAAAAAAGCATTGGTGCAATGGCTTCGGCGGCTAGATGTTCGATACAAGCGATAGAGCAGGGGGCGCAGCAACAATGCAGGAGGAGCTTCATTTTGATTGCTCAATGACCTGCTCTATGCCGTTAGCCAATTGATCGGCGCAGGAAGTCGTTCTCCTGCCGCAACGTAGTCCTTTTAGTTTTGCGACAAGTTCTTTGGCATCCATCCCTTCAGCAAGGATACTCAGCGCTTTTAGATTGCCCTCGCAGCCACCCTCAAAAGAGACCGAATGCAACTTGCCATTCTGCAACCCAAACCTGATTTCCGTCGCGCAGGTTCCACGAGTTTTATATTGATGCATGTACGCGACACGACCGACTCGAACGGCCTACCTGCTGCTTAGAAGGCAGCTGCTCTATCCAGGTGAGCTAGTGTCGCTTGCTGTTTCAATTATATACAAAAGGGATAGGGAAAATCAACACCAATAATACTTTTTTAGCAGGAGTAGGACTCGAACCTACGACCTCCGGGTTATGAGCCCGACGAGCTGCCAACTGCTCTATCCTGCGTCGTGTTTCCCAATATATCGATTTTTTACATACTTGTCAAGTACCCCTTGGCATGAGTTACAATGTAAGAATGCTGTTGACCATTGATATAGGGACATCAAATTGCAAATCGGCCATTTGGGATTTTGCAGGGAACCGAATTGCCTTTGCCGCCGTGCCGCTCTCCATCAGTACGACGGCTTCGCCGTCAAGTGATGGGCTGCACCACGAGGCGGATAGTGGGCAGTGGCTCAAGGCATTCGAGGATTGCTGCCGTACCCTTGGCGCGACCGTATCGCTGGCAGGCGTTGAAGCCATCGTAATCAGCGGGAATGGCCCCAGCCTGACCCCGGTTTTAAGCCATCCCCAATGCGGTGTTACCGCACCCTCACTCCTCAGTGTGCCTGCAGCTCCGGCGCGGCTTTGGCTGGACCGGCGGGCGGTACAGGCGGCGGAGCAGGTTTCCGCTCTGATTGGCGGCTTTGTCGATGCCAGCTTTTATCTGCCCAAGGCGCTGGACATAAAACTCAATGAGCCGGAGTTATACGAAAACACCCAATATTTTTTGGGCTGTTCCGAACTACTTGCCTTTGCCCTAACCGGCGAGGCGCGAACGGTTTTTCCATCGGACGGGTTTGAGCGCTGGTTTTGGAATGATACGATTCTTGCGCAGCTTGATTTGGACAAAGCAAAATTTCCTCCGTTTATCCGCCCCGGCGAAACATTTGGCGGACTTGCTTCGCCAGTAGCCGCCCACTGCGGATTGAAGCCGGACATTCCAGTCATTTCCGGCGGCCCCGATTTTTTCGCGGCGATTCTGGGCGCCGGAGTGGTGCAGCCGGGACAGGCCTGCGATCGCGCCGGCACTTCCGAGGGAATAAATGCCTGCACGGAAAGCCGCATTAGCGACGAGCGGCTTATGTCGTACCGCCATCCGGTGTCGCCGTTTTGGAACCTTTCGGGCATCATTTCCACCACCGGAAAGGCCATTGAGTGGGGCCGCGATCTGTTAGGTCTGAAAACCTACGATGATTTTTTTGCACTGGCACAAAGCGCGCAAGCCGGATCCGGCGGTCTGGTATTTGTGCCCTACCTTGCCGGTGAACGCGCCCCGGTCTGGAACCCGGCAGCCCGCGGCATACTCCGGGGCTTAAGCCTTTCCAGCGGCCGCCCCGAATTTGCCCGCTCGGTACTGGAAGGCATCGGTTTCGCCATCCGCGACATTATTGAAGTCATGGGAGAATCCGGCGCCATTGTTAACGAACTGCGCATTGCAGGCAGCCCATCCAGCAACGCCATACTGAACCAGATTAAAGCAGACATCACCCAAAAACAGGTCCTTGTCCCCCGGCAACCAGAGGCAGAACTCCTCGGCCTTGCCATTATCGGCGCCTGCACCTTGGGGAAATTTACTTCATTTTCCGAGGCAGCCTCCAGCCTGGTACAGATAGAAAAGACCTATCAACCCGATGCGAAAACCGCCCCGTTGTACAATGACCTGTTTAGCGAATATCGGGAAATGAGGGGGGATGAGTAATGAGGAATGAGAAATGAGGAATGAGGAATGAGGGGGGAAATAAGAGTAATATTCGGGGTTGGTGGCTATACACAATGTGAGTTTTGGGGTATAGTTTAAGAGTAGTTATATATTGCCGGCGCGCGTACGGCAAGCTGAAGCTTGCCTACACTTACTGGGAACAGTAATATGAGCTTGCGCTACGGCGTGTTAATTTTTGTGAATTAACGTCCCTTGACGGGACGCGTTTATTTGCCGGCATGGCGGAATGGCAGACGCAGTAGACTCAAAATCTACCGCACGCGAGTGTGTATCAGTTCAAGTCTGATTGCCGGTAAATTGGTTTATTGAGGGTGTCTCTTTTCTCTGAGGAATTGCTTTACAATATTCAATACAATGTATGCACATTGGCTCTTATGATGATGAACCCAAAACGTTAAAGCTGATGGATGAATTTATCAAGGCTAATGGCTTGAAGCATGACATTAACGATATTCGCAGGCACCACGAGATTTATCTGTCGGATCCGCGCAAGTGCGATGTTCGCAAAATGAAGACGGTTTTGCGGGTGCTGGTGCGGGGGTGAGTTTGTAAACTAGTATCCGGCTTTTTTATGTAGTTTATAATGTTCCTTTTGATTCGGTAAAACTCTCAAGTTGCTTGGAGAATTATCTAGTTTATCTCGATTTTTATGATGTACAATTTCACCGTTTTTTAACTTACGTCCCAATTTTTTTTCTGCTGCCCAACGATGTACAGACTTCCCACTATCCTTAAACTTTCTATAACCAGATCCGTCAATGTATGTTTTTTGATTTTTAGTTGATGTTCTTGCTTTCCTTTTCATAATTTACCTTACAAAAGTATAAGTTTCATTGTAATAAGCATTAAGTGATTTGCCTTCGTAGCTCCAATATCTTGTAGGTTGAATGTTGTAATCCAACTTAAGGATTTCTCTAGTGATTTGACTTAACGATTTTTCCTCATCGCTCTCTGAAGCCCTAACTTTTCGATCAGAAGAAACATATACTTCTGCGGTTTCTTCGTCATATGAAAAAACCAGTTTAGCGCCAATAGGAATACCCATCTCTTTAAAATTTAATGGCGGACGTCTTTTAACATAATTTTCTGAAGCTTCTTTTTCTGCATTGGTAATTGATTTATTTATTTCTGCTACTACTGCGGGAGTAACCTCTTTTTTAGAAAACAAGCGTAATATAACAATTGCCTGATCGGGATCTATTTCGAAAAATTCTCTTCTTGGGTTTATCCTGTTTGGATAAAACGCTTTATGTAATGAGTTTTCTACAAGTTTGCAATCTTCTACTTCACAAGCAAAGAGACACTCAAACGGTAACGGAACTCCAGTTGTGTTAAGATCGTTCATTCGGTTAGT
>WQXQ01000031.1 GCA_009784775.1 Treponema sp. | reverse complement strand
TATAATTTGACTTCGTTATGAATAAATAATAAAATAAATATATGGCAAACCAATTAGCAAAAATTCAAAAGCGGATATATGCAATTCGCGGACAAAGAGTAATGCTGGACCGTGATTTAGCTGAATTATATGGGGTCGAATTAAAGGTTATGAATCAGGCTGTAAAACGTAATATTAAACGTTTTCCATCAGATTTTATGTTTCAGTTAACCGATGAAGAATGGAAAAATCAAAGGTCACAAATTGTGACCTTTAGCAATGACACCAGAAAATACAAACCTTTTGCATTTACCGAACACGGTATTTTAATGTTGTCAAGCGTATTAAATTCCGGCAAAGCAGTAGAAATAAACATTAAAATTATGCGTGTTTTTGTAAAGATGCGCCATTATGTGCTTTCACAAAGCAAAGGTGATCAAATTGCCGAATTGCGAAAACTCCTTTTGCTCTATATTGAAAAGAACGACAAGCGGGTAAATCAAATCATAATTGCCCTGAACAATCTTATCGAACAACCCCCAAAAACTAAAAGGATAGGTTTTGGAGCAGACTAACAGTGATTGACACCAACCGCGTGGCCGGAGCGCAAATAGTATAACCACACCGTGCATTGTTTGTTTGCCGGGATGGCAAACAGGTCCAGGGCGGCGCGGTGATAACAGGCCATTTGCGTGTTATGTGCTTCCGGGTTTTCCTGACTGTCGGTTTTGAAATCGACGACATATACCGTTTGCGCATCGGCAAAAACAAGGTCGATGGTTCCGTTAATAAATATTTCCTTTCCATCGGCATCGCATCGCAAAGTGCGGAACGGGAATTCGCTTTTTCGTTCTTTCGATTCTCTGGCTATGGTTCCCAGTGGAGAATGGACAAAACGAAGCGCTAGTTCTTTTCCCGCTTCCAGAAAAGTGTCGGCATCGGCGGGGGTTAAAAAACCTGCCAGTTGCCGCGGAATAATCGCCTCCTGGCCGGATAATAATGCTTCAACGCAGATATGGGCAATGGTTCCAAAGCTGGCGGAGTTGAATTTCTCGTTGTCTGTCCCGTATTGCTGGGCATAACGGTTCAATAGCGCATCAACTTTTGCAAAAATATCAGCGGAGTTTATGCCGGAATAGGCGCTGTGTACGGCAAAACTGCCCGAAACGGCAATGTTGTGGGCGGAAAGCTGTGTCGGGGAAAAATGTCTTTTGGGAACCACAGGCGTTGCAATAATATTTTCGCATTGGTAATACGGTTCTATTTCCCGGAAAAAATCATTCAGGCCGTTTTGATCGTTTGAAAAACGGGAGCCATGTTGTTCAGCTTTGCGTATATCTTCTTCACTATAGACAGGAATATTTTCAATAGTAAAAAATGGTTTTTCCGGGTTTTCCGGCTGCATATGCGCCCGGAATGCAGGCAGGCATAAACCAAAAAAAGTATCGTTGTGCAATATGGTATCGCCGATGTTGTTTTTATCGCTCATATCAAGGCAGCCGCTCAAAAACAGTTCCTGTTCGGCGCGGGTCATGCCCACATACAATAGGCGGCGCAGTTCTGCGGTTCTTTTCATTTTTTCAACGGCAAGCGATCGTTCCCAGAAATAGTTTGTTTTGATGCCTTTAATATGTGTACATGCAGCAGGCAGAAGAGGATTAACGGTAATGCCCGCATTACCAGTAATGCCTGCATTACCAGTGTCAAATATATGATCGCTGCTTTCCCATGTACCATGCTTGTTGCAGCAACACAAAAACACCACAGGGAACTCAAGTCCCTTGCTTTTGTGTATGGTCATAAGCCGTACCGCGCCGCCGGTTCGGGCGCCTGTATGTTCAAGCGGTATATCAATATCACTTACACGATTGCCGGTTTTGTATAAAAATTGTATTGAATCGGTAAATGCCGCAAGTCCCTGATTGTTTTCATCCGCCTGTGCTGCCAAATGAAAAAGATAATCGTACAGAGTACGGTACGCGGCCGTTTTGGGATTCCACCCGGTTTCATACCGATACCCTTCATCGAACCATAATGCCGATACCAGAGAACTGATGCTTTCTGTGCAGGCATTGTGCAGTATTTTTTGATAAATGCGCTGCCCGTGTTTGTATTTTATCTGATCTTCTTCCGGTAAAAGGGACAGCGATTCGCTGTCGAATGGCTTGAAAGAATGTTGATTGTTTTGTTCGGCAAGGCATATTGCAAGTCCCGGTAGTGACAATCCGGCGAAAGGCGATCGCAGCATCTGCGCATAGGCTGCTCTGTCCGTGGGATAGGCGGCAAGCCGGAGTACCGCCATAAGGTCATCTACCGGTCCGCCGTAAAAAAAGTCGTTCAGGTCTTCACTCACAAAAGGAATATTCAGCAGCATAAGATGTTTTTCAAAGAGATGCTGAGGGCTGCGGCTGCGGAACAGAATGGCTATATCGTCCGGCCGGTATTTTGATTGGAGTAATATATGTATTTGTTCGGCGACATAGCGGGCTTCATTTTCTACAGGTTCAAGGCGATTCTCATCAGCGCTTTTGTCTTTTGTATCCAGTATGCAGAGCGTTAATGCGCCATCGTGTGCAGAATTTTCTTTCCCTGCCTGCAGCGGCGTATACGATGCCTCGAAAAGCGGCAGGGCAGGGGATTCCGGCTCAAACACCGCGTTTTTTTCCGCCATGCCGGCTTCCCCGGCCGGATCGAATATGCTCCCGCCGAAAATTGCATTAAACGCGCCGATGAGTCGCGGGGCTGACCGGTAGTTGGTTTTAAGAGGAAGGGCTTTGCTGCCAAGTTCGTTTTGTAATGTTCTGAATACAGACACATCTGCGCCGCGGAAACGGTATATGGACTGTTTTTCATCTCCCACAAAAAAAAGTTTTTCCGGTGAAAGGTCTTTTGCCTCAGGAACAGTCGTATTGGATATATCCATTTTTTCCGCCAGCAAAAACAGCAGATCTTTTTGCAGCTCATTATTGTCCTGAAACTCATCGATCATTATCGCCTTAAATGTTTCTTTTTCAGTTTGGCGAATGTCATATTGTTCCAGTAAAATTGTCCGGGCAAGACGGGCAACGTCACTGAATGTCAAAATCCCTTCGGTCATTTTTCGGTGCAGGTAACGGCGCTGCATTGTCTGTAAAAGCGTTAATGCTGCATGGATAAACCCAACCTGCATACAAAATACCGCAATTGAAGAAAATCCGCCGAAAAATGTTTCTTTTAATGTTTTTATTATTTCTTTTGCCGGATTTACCCTGGGGGATCCTTTTCGTAAATCAAGATGAGACAATGTTGAAACAAACTCAAGCATGGTGACCATCTTTTTTTGCAGTGGGTGATTGTCCGCCCACTCAATCACCGAATCGTGCGGAATGCGTATAAGCTGGTCAAAAAAATCACGGAGCATTTTTGTCTGGGGGAAATGAATGGTGTTGTATTGCTGCATCAGCGGGCCAAGATCGGGGTGGTACTTATCATTTTCCGAATATAATTTGGCAATCGAATGTATTTTTTCATTAAGAATGGCCGTTTGTTTTTCCCACTCTGCGCAAATGACGGCGCATTGAGCGGCAAAATCCTGCTGCAAATCGGGAGGGGAATCAATACAGGTGTACTCAAACAAGGCCGAGGCAAAAATATCTTTGGCAATGGTCATGGGGTCTTTTTTGGCATAAAAGCGTTGTATGGCAGGATGGCTGCGGTTGGCAATTAAAAAAGGCAGCGCTTCATCAAGGGCAAGCTGCCGGCATTTTGTTTCATCAATGGTAAAATCGGGACTAATACCGTAACGGTGAGCGGCCTGCCGGACAATGGAAGCGCTGTACGAATCGAGCGTGTGGATTCGCGCCTGGGAAAATTCTTCAATGGCCTGTTTTGCCCGCCTTCCTTTTTCGCCCGAATCTGTTTCGGCAATTTCGCTTAACAATTGATAAATTCGCTGATACATTTGGGCGGTTGCTTTTTTGGTAAAGGTAAGGGTCAGAATTTCCGGGACGCGGTATTTTTGTTCGGTAACCAGCCATGCGAAACGGCTGGCGAGTACCATTGTTTTGCCCGATCCGGCGCCTGCAGCCACTACTGCGTTTTTCGTACAATAGGCGGCGGCTTTTTGTTCATCGTTTAATGCAGGGCGTTTTTTTTCAGGTTCCATGGTTTTTTCCCGGGCAAATTTTATACAAGGTACGACATACCCTTTTATACTCACATTGCAGGCACTGTTCCGAAAAAGCGCCGATCCCCAAAAATGGGAGAGTGCTGATTTCCTGTGCAAACTGTTCCGCCTTTTTTTCGAATTCGTTCATTATGCCCAGAAAACGATCGCTGCCCCGCATAATGCGATCCTCCTCTTTTTTGGGAACAGCGCTGTCATGTAAGCTGTTTTGCAGTACCCCAAACAATACCTGTGGTTCGGCGTCTATTATGCTAAAGAACAGCGCGGTATGCACTTCTCTTTTAAGCGTGTCCTGTGTAAGGCTTACATACAAAGGAAGTTGAAAATCGGCAAGCCCTTCTGCTCCCGTACAGTCGGCAAGCGCAGGTTTGGTTTTTGTTTTGAAGTCAACGATAACCAGATTCATGCGTTCGTCTTCAAGTATGCAGTCAATATCTCCCTTAAGGAAGTAATTGTTTTTTGGTACGGTGTATCGTGCTTCGCTTGCAATTACCCTGTAACCCGCAAAATAAGCGATAAATTCGCCCAAAAATTCTTCCAGACGGGCAAGAAATGTCGATTGTTCTGCGCGCAGTATATGTGCGGTTAATATGCTCATTACCGTTTTTTCGCTTTCTGGCAGACGGGGAAATGATGCAAAAACGCTGGTTACCTTTTCGGCTAACAGTTCGCGATAATGCTCCGGCAGTTTGGGTATGGGCTTTTGAGCATTGCCGCCCGCAATCGGCATGGCGATTGGCTTGCCGGTTTCCCGTAACGAGTCCAGAAATACATGCAATACCGCATGATAGACCAGTCCGGTAATAAAATCGGTCATAAGCCCGGTTTCAATTTCGACATTTTCAAGTTGCAGCGCTCTTTCAAAAATCCATTTGGATGGACATTGAAAATATGATTTCAGCGAAGTTGCCGAAACGCTGATTTTGTGGTGGTATGCCGCATTGCTGCAAAATTGCCTTTTTATGAGCTGCAGCAATGGATTTGATTCCAGGTGTAATGCGCTGTCTGTTTCAGCAGAATGGTTCCTTCTTTGTTTCCATGATTCAAAACCGTATTTTTGATTTTGATGTAATTCCCATAGTATTGGTAACGCGCCGATTCCTTCCGCTGGGGGAGGGTAGTGCAGCGCGGTAAAGAGCTCACTTTCCATGCGGTACAGGTCTGTTGCAAATTGTTCTGTATAGTGCGTATCATCACCGTAGCGCTGACGCGTTAAAGCACGTGTGCTTAAAGCACGTGCGCTTAAAGCGCAATGAGGGATTGTATAGCCTGAAAAGGTCTGTTCCGAGCAGAAAAATGCCGCAGGCAACCGGGAATTACACTGATGTAAATTAATGAAAGCCAGTGAAACGTCATGTTCGGTGATGCCCAGTTTTTCCCGTTTGCTTTTGGGCAAAAAAGCCAGCGAAGAAAACACCGCCGAAAGGTTATGCTGGCTTGCGCCCAGGACAATATGGCAGTCAAAAGGCGCCGGCGCCGCAGTGCGGTACGGCAGAATTGCTACACCGGAATGTGCCTGCTGGGCAAGGTAATTCACTTCTGCTAAATAGCCGGTAAAGAAAGCGTATGGATCGGGAACCTGTACGTGGGGAAATGATTTTTCTATTTCAATGAGGTACAGCAATTCGGAAATACAACGGGAGAGTATCAGGTTGGTTTCCTCCAGACACTGGTCCATATCAAAAAAACATTCGCGGAAAATAAAATAGTGTTTTCTGATTGCGGCAAATGAATCGGCATGGCGCATGGCGTGTATCCGCCATTTGAGATCGGTAAACAGTTGACGGGTCTCCGTTTTGAATCCGCCAAATGGATGCGCAAAAGCATCTTCCCAGACATCGACCGCTGTTTCTTTGCCGTTTTTTTCTTCGGTCCATGAGCGAATACAATTGTTTTTTATGCCAAAATCGATAAGGTTCTGAATACCATCATTGTCTTTCCAGGGAAGATGCCGGTTTAACAGCAATGCCGTTAGTGCCGAAAACGAATATTGCTGCGAAACACAGTCCGCAATCGCCGTAAAAAATTGTCCCGCAGGGTATGCGGAAAGGGGCTTGCCGCTTTGTTTAATGTACGGGATATTCCTGTTTGCAAATTCCCTGAATACATAGGGGCCGTATTGTTCGGAATCGGGAATGCTTACCGATATGGAATGCCATGGTACATTCTGGTTTTTGTGCAAAGCCAGAATGTACAACGCCGCTTCGGTAATTTCGTTGCGGGAATTGGTATAAAAAAAGACATCACCGTTTTGGTGATCCGTTCCGGCAAAGATGGTTTGTACATGACTGCTTGCGGCAAGCAGTTCTTTATATTCACTGAAATCGGAAAGCGATTCGGGAAAAAAGATAAAACATTGTTTACCGGTATCTTCAAACGGCGGCGTTTCCCAGGCAGGCTCAAACAGATCGTGTTTTTCAAGAAATTGCGCATAATGAGTCATCAATGTCAAAAGATCGCGGTCATCTCCGCTTATATTGTCCGCAGGCATTCCAGCAGTCTGCCTGGACCACACGCCCAGTTGGGGCAGCATTTCGGTCAGCCATCCCGCAAATGAATCTGCCTGTTGCGCCCACCTGGTCTGTATAAGCGATGTAAAAATGGGTTCCTCGCCATTGGCGCACCGCTGCGCATTTTCCCGGATAAGGGCGCAGATAAACATTTTTCGCAGCACCGACGGTATGCTTTTTTTGCTTTGCACTTTTGAACGCACCGAATGTTGCTTAAAGGTATCCCACGCAATAAACTTATCCATGGGAATAGTATTGCCATCGGTATTATGTTGCTGTCGCAGTTGCAGCAGTCGATCTGCCCAACGGGAAGCCGCCACATCGGTAGGAAACACAAACAGCGAATCGGGTTTGGCAACATTTTCCAGCAAGACAGTTTCGACATGATTCATGGTAAAAATAGTATAACCGATTTTATCGAAGAAATTCTACCACGAACCACACGAACTTGCTGTTCGCCATATTTCTTCTGTTCGTGTTGGTTTGTGTTGGTTCGTGGTAAAATATATAGTGTGGACTGGCTCCATTGCTACAAGAATCTTGCTCGGTAGGCGGTGCCGATGCGATTGAGGGTTTTGGCAAGAGATTCCCCTGGAGCAGCCTGTTGTTTCAGGTCAATGGTGAATTGGTTCATCGAAAAATGGCGGTACAGAAAAACTGATTCTTGTAATGCCGTGGAATCGTATATCGTTTTCAGCTCATTGGTGTAGGCCTCAAACACGCCGCCTTTTTTCATTTCGGAATAGCCGGTTATCCAGACCGGTACGTCCAGCGCCTGCTGGAATTCCAGCAGCAGGCGGGCCATAAACTGTTGTGATTGTACCAGAATCTTTTCGAGTGCAGGGCCGCCAAGCCGGCACAACTCTTTGAGTTCAATCGTGCGGGGAGTGTGAATCGGCGTTTTATTCAGGATAATCACATTTTTACGAAAATCAATATTGAGCGAGGGGTTCTCACGGAAAAATTTTTCGGCAATTTTACCCGAAGGCCCCACCAAATAGCGGCGGTTTTCGGCGGCCTGTTCACGGCGTCCCGGATTATCGCCAACCAGTATCATCCGTATCTCGCTGTCCGCCTGCACATCGTCAAGGGCGCAATTGTACACGATAGGCGTCTCCACCGTGTAGGAAGCGCTGCGACTGTCAACCAGCCGCTGCTGCAGGCCCTGCAATTCCGGCGCCTGCCGGATCAGTTTTTCAATCTCTGTCCGATACCGCTTTCTGATTTTGGTAAACTGGTTCCATGCCTTGTTCATTTTACCTTTCCCCTTTGCAAAATTACAAAAATGTGCTATAATATAGTATCATGGATGATAGAAAAAAACAGATTATTGAGCTGGAACGGCGCAAACGGGAGCAGGGCGTTAGTCTTGACGCGCTGTTGGTACGCTTTGGAGAGGCCCTTTTGGGGCGAGTACCCGATTCTTTTGAGCAAGAATCCTTTGGGGAAATTGCAGTTTACCGGAAACTTCGGAAAAATATTGCTGACTCGGAAGCCGCAATACAGGCCGTAGAGGAACTTATATGCAGATTCAGGGAAATAGAGGAAAGTATCGAGGATAAAGAGCGGGAAGATACGGCCTGCTCCAGGGAATTAGCCGTTATGTACGGTAAATTGGGGAAAATCCTGCTGGATTCGCCGTCCGATGACGCGGGTTTTTGCGCTCCATACCGTGACCAGGCCAATGCCCTGACTACCAAGGTGCTTTCCCTTGAAGAACGCCTTTCCGGGCTGGAAGGAACCGAGAGCGGCAATGTATTTACCTGGATTGGCAAGGGCGCCCAAAGCCTGGTATTGCGTTCATTTTTGACCAAAGCGCAGGATAATCTGGAGCAGCTGCGCCGGAATGTCGGCGAGCGCTACAGCCGCTGGAAAACCGTTAAACTGCCTGGCGCCGAAACGGGTGATGAAACCGTGTCTTATGGCGGTATTGCGGAAGCGACGTAAATTGAACATATATGCGTAACGATTGAACAGAAGCGCGCGGAGGCGCGTGTCCTTTCTTTGGATCTGGCTGAGCTTAAGGAAGAAAAGCGAAAAATTTCCGACAGCTTCAATGCTGAGGGCGGCCCCCTCAAACAAATCCAAACCTATAAAAACCACATTGCCCACGTGCGGGATGAACTAAAGACCCTGTACCGGCATATTGGCGCTGAAGCGGCTTCCATTGCTGACGGTGAATGCAGGCAGGACATCAATTCGCTTATTCTGCCTGAGGATACGGAGATTATGGACTGCGTAGTGCGTACCAACCATTTGATCCATGATGATGAAATAGCCATAAAAAAATTGCAGGCTTCCCTTGATATTGATGATGAACGGACAAAAATTGTAAAATACCGCAAGATGATTCAGGAAAGAAGGGAAAAAATTGCGCAGGCTGAAAAAAACATCGTAGAATTTGAAGAAAGTATAAAGGTTTCTGAAACCAATATTGAAAAATTAAAAGAACTTCTGTAAGTTGGGAGTAGCAGTAGTAATGGCGGCAAAAACGACAAAAACAAAGGCAAAGACGAAAAGTCCTGCCAATGGCAAGGCGCACAGAAGCGCACAGAAAAACGCGAAAAGTGTTGGCAAAAGCAATGCCAATGGTAAACCCAAAGCTGCGGGAACCGCAGCAACTGCCGGAACCGCAGCAGCTGCCGGAACCGCAGTGTATGATGAATCAAAAATAAAAACACTTTCTTCCCTTGAACACATACGCCTGCGCACCGGTATGTACATTGGGCGGTTGGGCGACGGTTCCAATCCCGATGACGGCATTTATGTGCTGCTGAAAGAAATAATCGATAACGGCATTGACGAATTTATTATGGGTAACGGCAAACTTATTGAGCTGGCCGTAAAGGATGGCGGCCAGCCGGGGACTGCTACTGTAAAGGTACGCGATTACGGCCGGGGTATTCCGCTGGGGAAACTGGTTGAGTGTGTCTCGGTTATCAATACCGGGGCAAAATATAACGATGATGTGTTTCAGTTTTCTGTGGGGCTTAACGGCGTGGGAACCAAGGCGGTTAATGCCCTTTCGGTTTTTTTTAGAGTGGTTGCCATACGCGACGGCTCTTTTGCCGAGGCGATTTTTGAACGGGGCAAACTAAAAAGCGAGCGCAAGGGCAAACTGAAAGAAAAACAAAAAGACGGAACCTATGTTGAATTCACCCCCGACCCGCAAATTTTTATCGATTATAAATTCAACCCTGAATTTATCGAAAAGCGTATGCAAAATTACGCCTACCTCAATGCGGGCTTGACACTTACGTTTAACGGCAAGCAATTTGTGTCAAAACGGGGTCTGTACGATCTATTGTATGAAGAAACCGGCGATGAAGGTCTGTACCCTCTGGGTTATTACAAGGGGGAACATTCATCCAACGGACAACTTGAATTTGCCTTTACCCACACCAATAACTACGGCGAAGAATATTTTTCGTTTGTCAACGGTCAGTTTACCTCGGACGGCGGTACTCATCTTTCCGCGTTCAAGGAAGGATTCCTTAAGGGAATTCAGACCTACTTCAAAAAGGACTACCGCAGCGAGGATATCCGTGAAGGAACAACCGCCGCCATTGCGATAAAGCTGAAGAACCCGGTTTTTGAAAGCCAGACCAAAAACAAACTGGGCAATTCCGACATCCGTACCTGGGTTGTGCAGGAAACGCGCAACGCGGTTGAGGACTGGCTGCACAAAAATCCCGAGGCGGGGAAAAAGCTGGAGCAGAAAATTCTCTCCAATGAAAGCCTCCGCACCGAGCTGAATGCGGTAAAAAAAGAAGCGCGGGAAGCGGCGAAAAAAGTTGCCATAAAAATTCCCAAGCTCAAAGACTGCAAGTATCACCTTGAAGACGGCAAAGACGGCGCCGAATCGATGATATTTATCACCGAAGGAGATTCCGCCGCCGGTTCCCTTGTTTCCAGCCGCGATGTCATGACTCAGGCCATCTTTGCGCTGCGGGGCAAGGTGGAAAATATGTATGGTAAAAAACGGGCGGCCATCTACAAAAACGAAGAACTCTTTAATATGATGATGGCATTGGGCATAGAAAACGATGTTGAAGGCCTGCGTTACGCGAAAATCGTCCTTGCCACCGACGCGGATTTTGACGGATTCCACATCCGCAATTTACTGTTAACGTTTTTCCTTTCTTTTTTTGAAGAACTGGTCACTGCCGGCAGGGTATATATTCTGGAAACGCCGTTGTTCCGGGTACGAACCAAAAAGGAAACCCGCTACTGTTACAGCGAAAAAGAACGCGACGAGGCTTCCGCCGCTCTGGGCAGTAAAAGTGAAATTACCCGCTTCAAAGGTTTGGGCGAAATCAGCCCCAAAGAATTCGGCCAGTTTATCGGCGACGATATGCGTCTGGTGCCAATATCGGTAAACACGCTCAAAGCCGTCCCTCAGGTATTGAATTTCTACATGGGCAAAAACACCCCCGAACGCCGCGAATACATCATGAAAAACTTGATTGAGGATGCGGGGTAGACCCTAAACGCTTTACGCTTTCTTATACCATGCACCCTTGGTTGTCCCATGTTTAATAAGATAGCCTAAGCCTACTAATGATTTTAAATTCTTCTTTACAGTCTCAGTATTCATGCCTAACCGCATTGCGATTTCTGATGAGCTTAATTCCGATGTATCGCTAAAAAGTTCTAAAATAGCTTTATTGTTACGAGTTAATTTTGAGTCAGTGATAGTTTGAGATTTATCTTTCGACATAGAGTTAAGTTTATCTTCAAGATGTCTTTTTTGTTTTTGCAGGGTTGTTAAAAAATAAGATAACCATGGTTTGTAGTCTACTTTACTGCCCCAGATGTTTTTCTGTGTTAAACGGAGCGATCGGTAATATCCTTCTTTAGCAGATTCGATGATGGATTCTATAGAGCTGTATAATACATAGGCATACCCTTTTTTTAGCAATAACATTGTAGTAATAGCGCGTGACAGCCGTCCATTTCCATCCTGAAAAGGGTGAATAGCCAGGAAATGTACAATAAAAATACCAATAACAATTAATGGGTGAAGAAACGGGTCTTCAAGGTTTTTTCTTGTCCATTCAATTAATTCTTCCATAAACCGCGGAGTATTGAATGGTGATGCAGTTTCAAATACTACACCGATTTCTTTTCCTTTTGAATCAAACGCAACAATGGTATTGCAAAGTGTTTTATATTTCCCGCGGTGCTTTGTGTCTTTACCTACATATTGAAGCAAAGTTTTATGCATCTGTTTGATGTAGTTTTCGGACAAGGGAATAATCGAATAATTATCAAAAATGGTATCCATAAGTTCAGCGTAACCGGCAACTTCTTCTTCGTCCCGGGACTTAAACGATTTTTTATCAATGCGCGAGAGCAGTTCTTCTACTTCTGCGTCCGAAAGTTTGTTTCCTTCTATACGATTTGACGAACCAATAGATTCTATTGTGGATACTTTTTTTAGTATTTTTAGCTGATCTGGTCTTAAATTTGCAAATCCAGTCCAGACTCCCTTGAACTCATCCAATTCCGCTATTTGCACAAGCATTTCTGCTGTTATGACGATATTGTTAATATCTGGCATTAAAACCCCTTTTACCCAAAAATCCCTAATTATCCCTAATTATCCCTAATTATACCTGAATGTCAAGTTGAACGCCTTTACCCTGCAAGCGTATTTGTGCTATACTATCCTCATGATAAAGGAGTTTTTACAATTTGATGTCGTGCGGAACAATGCCATTAAATTGGCGTTTCGTATGCATAGTGATGGGTTCATTCCCGATGTGATCTATGTGTTACTGAGAGGCGGAGCCTACATGGGCAATGTGATCAGTGAATTCTTCAAGGTGGTGCACATGAGCGATCGCCCGGTGTATTATGCCGCAGTAACAGCCCATTCCTATACCGATGTGGCAAAGGCGTCAAGGGTGCGGATTGATGGCTGGACTTACTCGCCGGAACATTTGCGGGTTGGGGACAAAGTACTGTTGGTGGATGATATTTTCGATTCAGGCAAAACCATCAACAGCATTGCGCGGGTTATTTTGGAGAAGGGAATTCCCCGTAAAGACCTAAAAATTGCTGTCCATGATTACAAATACTTTAAGGACAAGCCGGAACAGCTCCCCATTCAGCCCGACTACTGGTGCCGCAGGCAGGATTTATCCGTCAATGACGAAGGTACCTGGATCCATTACATGAGCCATGAACTGGTGGGGCTTTCGCAGGCGGAGATTATGGATCATTATTATAAACAGGACCCCGAGCTGAAAAAAGTAATGCAGCTCATTCCAACCCGATCCTGATGATGATCTGCGGCATTGACGAGGCGGGCAGAGGTCCGCTGGCTGGGCCGGTCTGTGCCGCCGCAGTGGTATTGCCGGCGGATTTTCCGGTAAACACGCTTGCCGATTCCAAAAAACTCAAGCCAAAGCAACGGGAAGAGGCTTGCCGCATTATTACTGAAAAGGCTACAGCCTGGGGTGTTGGCTGGGCAAGCCATGCCGAAATTGACGCGATTAATATTCTGCAGGCCAGCCTGTTGGCGATGCAACGGGCCTTTGACCGCCTGCTTGCCTCACTGCCGGAGCCATGGCCCGACAGCCTGGTAACCGAGGCCCCGTTCGGAAGGCCGTTTGTCCCCGCGCTGATTCCCGCCGGCCTCAGCGCCGTTGTAGACGGCCTGCACACACCGGCGCTGCCCATTTCCTGTACCGCACTGGTAAAAGCCGACGACACCGTTCATGCGGTAATGGCCGCCTCGATCCTTGCCAAAACCGCCCGTGACCAACTCATGGTGTATTACGGCAGCCTTTACCCCCAATACGGCTACGAAGGCCACAAAGGCTACCCCACCCAAAAACACCGCGAACTCGTCCTACAACACGGCCCCTCCCCAATCCAACGAAAAAGTTTTAGTGTGGGGACTGGGGATCGGGGACTAGGGACTGGGGAGAGTGGGTCGTAAGTAATCAGTTTGCTAATACGATTGTATAACAAACAACAATCCCTAGTCCCTAGTCCCTAGTCCCTTATTTTTTCTAACCACTACTCGCTTGCTTTCTTTTGCGGGCTTGTTTCTTGCGCCGCTCTGTGTGCCGCTTTTTGTGCCGGTTCGGGGTTTGCCCTTTGTGCCGCTCTGTGCGTCGTCTTTTGGATCGTTGTCACGCGTAACGGTTTTGGTATTGCGGCGTTTTTCGCGTATTTCCTTTTCCAAAACGCGCAGCGACTCGTCAAAGCCTTTCAGGAATTCCTGAAGGTCATTGGCAAAAAGAATGATCGACTGGCGATCAAATCCGCCGGTTTCACGGTTTTTACTCTCAACAATATTGAGGTAGAGATCGCCCATGCGGTTTTCTTTTACATTGAAAAAATACGTCCGGTTTTGCAGTAATACCTTTGTCGAAAAAAGTTCTCCTCTTAATCCCATGTCTTATCTCCTGCTTGTGTCATATGGCGCTGCCATTCGATAAGGTCGCGCTCGAATTGCGGCTCTGATCCTTCTGCATCGGCCATGATACGGAAAACCGGCTCGGTGGCGGATCCCCGCATCCATATCGAAGCAATCGCTTTGCCGGCGGCATTGCAGAAACAGATTTTTAATCCGCCGGTGCCCGCTGTGCCAAAATCGCTGATGCCTTTCCGCTCTTCCATTCCATTATACGCGGATGCCTCCCAACTGTGTATACCATAGCGGGCCTGTAATGCTTCCTTGCGTGTTTCCCATTCCTGCAGAAATATTGTTTGATAACGGCTTTTCAGCGCGCCGTGATCGGTGGTGGTAACTTTGAGCAATGCTTCCGGGGAATATGCGCCGGTGGTGCAAAAGGGAGGCAGGCTCGCTATAATATCGGCAAGGCTGTAATCGGGATGATAGCGTTGACCAGAAGCCTTGCACCATAGCTCAAAAAGTCCCGGCTTGCCATTGCCCGTTTGCAACAAGAGGAGTTTTCCCAGGGCCAATACAGTATGCAGCGGATCGCGCACTGCCGATGGATGGGTGATATTTCCTCCGGCGGAGCCTTCGCCCAATATCCGTACGGTATAGCCCTCTGTCCGCAGCTTGCGGGCAAGGCCTACCACATTGGCTTCGCCAACCTCGGCGCGGAACACCGAAATGCCAAAGGATTCGGCAATACGGTCTATGCGTAAAGAAGTAGGATCGTTCACCGCAATGGCCGCCTTTGCGGTATCAAGGAGACCAGTCCACGCAAGCTGGGCAAATTCGGCGACACAGGCAAGGGCAAACACTTCCTGAGCTTCAAGCGCCCGCGCCTTTTGGAGGGTTTCATCCCATATAACCAGATTCCCCCGGTCGCCGTCGCAATCCGGGACATAACCTATGACAAACGCCGGATTACTGCGGTGCAGGTCTTCAAGGAAACGGCAGCATGGGTCAAGTGATTCACCTTCCGGCACAATCCGGTGGGCTATTTCGCCCGGCCTTGCATTCATTGCCTCGAACTGTATCCCCAGATCGCCAAAGAAATCCCGGTCTATCGACACGCACCTGGCGGAACCGTTAAAATCGCAGCATACCCCCAGCGGCCGCTGTATAATCCCATGTTTGAAGGCCTCGGTAATGTTTATTCGAAAATGCTCACACGGAGAACACGGAGGCACAGAGGACACAGAGTTGTCATTTGAAGATTCACCCCAAGCCACCTCAGTACTAAATGCAAAATACGCATCCAGAGCTTCTGTTTTGTAGGGACTAGGGACTGGGGACTGGGGACTGGGGATCGACATATCGGGGTATCCTTTAGAAATAGTATCGTGATTCGAATTACGGGAAAATTGCTTGGAAATACTCTCATCCGTTGGACAACGTACCCCAGTCCCTAGTCCCCAGTCCCCAGTCCCCATAATCTCCCTGAAAATTCCTATCAATTTTGCCATTTCTGCTGTCGGCAGGACTCCGCCGTCGTTAAGGCCGAATTTGAGCCCATTGTGGCCTATGGGGTTATGGCTTGCCGAAATGTAGATAAATCCGCAGTTTTCGGTGTCAAAATTACGCGCCCAGGCCATTATTTCCGGTGCAGCCACGACACCGGCATAGCGGATATCGCAGCCGGCAGCCGTTAACGCGCCCATTACCGCCTCGGCTATGGCGTTGCCCGTTGGCCGGGTATCGGCGCCGACCAGCACCAAAGGCGCGTGGTGTTCGCCGCCTTCCCGGTTGCGCAGGTATTCGGCAAAAGCGGCGCCGGCGCCGGCGGCAATAACCCGGTGCGCCTCGCTGATTTCGCCGGTCTTGTCTTCTGCATCGCCCGATACGGCAAAAACCCCGCGCCAGCCGGAAGCTGAGAGAATCATGCCGGAAAGGGCTTGCTCAATCTGTATAGCCATACGGATAAGTATAAACAGTTCTATTGCTATTTTCTACCGGCAATGTATACAATAGAGTATGTCGCTTTTTTGTTTTTTCTGTGTTCCGGTATTTTATTTTTTCTGGTTGGCCATTTCTCCTGAACGGAAGAACGGCCACAATAGAATTCTGGCATTGTTACTGGGCTGTATCGCGGTAGTTTTTCAGTATTTCTTTGGCCCTTTGGTAACGCCGGGCGGTTTTGGCTTTTCCCGCTGGATGAGCGGTTTTATCGACATTGTCGGTCTGCCGGTCATTATTCCGCTTGTGTTTTGCCTGATCCTTGTCAAACTGCGGTTCATTTCCTGTACGCCGCAGTATGCTCTTTTTACCCTGCTGTACCTTATCCCCCTGGCTGCTATCCGCTCAATAAGTGTACATTCTTTGCCGTCTCTTATTCCGCTGGTTATTGTTCCCTTATTGTGGATTGCGCAAGCGGTGGGGATACCGTTTTTTATCGGATACATCCGGCAGCACACCCGCTGGTATATACTCATCCCTTTGGCTATTGGCATTGCGGCCCTGCCTGTTGCCGCTGTTTCGTCCTGGTGGGCATTCTTTTCCCAGCAAAACTTTCTTGGGTCGATGTTTCTGTTGGTCAGTTTTATCCCCGCAGCAGCTTTTGTACTGCTGCACAGGGATACACTACGCTTGTCCCGCCGACCCTAATACATTCAGGTTTTTGTGCGCGTAGAGTTTTTTCAGCTCATCGCGGGCCGGGCCCAGGTATTTGCGGGGATCGAATTCATCCGGTTTTTCGGCAAAGACCTTGCGGATCAGGGCGGTCATGGCCAAGCGGCCGTCAGAATCGATGTTGATCTTGCAAACGGCGCTTTTTGCCGCCCTGCGAAGCTGCTCTTCGGGAATGCCCACGGAGTCGCTCAGCTTGCCGCCGAACTTTTCAACCATGTCTACATATTCAATAGGTACCGATGAGGCGCCGTGCAGTACGATGGGGAAGCCGGGTATCCTTTTTTCGATTTCTTCCAGAATGTCAAAACGCAGCGGGGGCGGGATAAGGATACCATTGGCATCCTTGGTGCACTGATCCGGCTTGAATTTGGTGCGCCCGTGGCTGGTACCAATGGAAATGGCCAGCGAATCGACCTTGGTTTTGCTGACAAAGTCGATTACTTCTTCCGGCTCGGTGTAATGGCTGTGTTCCGATGAAACATCATCCTCTACGCCGGCCAATACCCCCAATTCGCCTTCGACCGTTACATAGTCTTTCTGGGAATGGGCAAATTCGCAGACCTTTTTGGTCAACGCTATATTTTCCTCGTAGGGCAGGTGGGAACCGTCAATCATTACCGAGGAAAACCCGGTTTCAATGCAGTCTTTACACAGTTCAAAACTGTCCCCATGGTCCAAATGCAGTACGATGGGAATGTCATAACCCAGCTCATGAGCATATTCCACAGCGCCCTTGGCCATATGCCGCAGAATAGTCTGGTTGGCATATTTGCGCGCGCCGGAAGATACCTGTAGAATTACCGGTGATTTGGTTTCCACACAGGCCTGGATAATAGCCTGAATCTGTTCCATATTGTTGAAATTATACGCCGGAATCGCGTACCCGCCCGAAAGCGCCTTTTTAAATAAATCCTTGGTATTTACCAACCCCAATTCACTATAGCTAGTCATCGTCCACTCCTTAAAAAATGTATGTTTTTCTATATTACCCCCCTAATAATTGTTGGTCAAGACCACTCACTCCCCATTCCTCATTCCCTACTCCCCACTCCCCATGAAATAGGCTACAATATCGTAATGAGGTATATCAAACTACTGGTGGTACTCGCTCTGATACTGGCCGCGCTGGCGGTACCGGTTCTGATTTTTTTCTCCCGAACGCCGGTGCTTGTGGTGACTGATATACCCTTTGTCGCTCTGTACGGAGAAGACCGCTTACAGCAGCAGCAGCGTTCCGCTTCCCTTTCCCTGTTCCGGCAGGTAAAGCCCCTATTGGTAGCCGATGGCGCCAGCCCTGATATGCTGGTCGTTGCCATAACAGAGGCGGCTGAGAATCCCTGGTGTGTATTGTTTCCGCGCAGCCAGGCGTTGGCGGCACAGCGCTACCATGAACAGTTCCCGGAAACCTCTGTCGTGCTGCTGGGCGGCCATGTGCCGGCTTCCTCATTACCGGTTCCTGATGGCTTTTTATGCGTATACGGCACCGATTCCGCCACCGATTTATACCGGGCGGGGCTTTTCGCAGGAATACTCGGCAAAAACCACATACCGGCAGGCCAGGTTCAACACAATGAGGCAGCCGGTGAATTCGGGGAGGCCAGCATCCAACGGACCGTAGCCCTCTGGCAGGATCGGCATGTGCAGGCAGCAGGGCGGGAACTTTTTTCCAGGGGGGTGCAGGAGGAAGCCCCCGAAGCGGCCGTTGTGTTTGTCAATTTGATTGCCGAGGTGCCCGATACGCAAAGGCTTGTCTGTATGGTTCTTACCAGCGCAGGGGCTGAATTTCTGGGAAAAAGCCCCAAAATGCCGCTCATTCTGTTTACCTGGCTGGATCCGGCCCTGACTTCCCGGCAAGTTGCGGTAATATTTGATGATTCCATTTGGTCGGTAGCCGTTCCGGCAGTACGATTGGCCAAAGAAAACCAGCCCAGCGGGAATATCCCCTCAAAGCCCTTGATTTTTTCCGGGAAAATTGCCGATAATGGGGTAATCCGGCTTTTGCAAAAATCGGCAAAAAAAACGCCGTAAACCGAATAAATCGTGGATAAATCTTATGGAAGCGTTGACAAAGTTTCGACAAAGAAATATAATTAAGTGAGAAGAATGAATTTGTATAAGGAGATATAAGGATGAAATACGGCAGTATAAAAACTGTTTGCCTTGTTGTCTTGGCATGCATAGTGGTTTTATCAGCCTATGCTGATGATCGTACCGTTGACTTAAACTCGATCGTAATTGCGCAGTTCAATGGTGAAACTTCTATGGGATGGAGAGAAGGAAAGTACCTAAGGAACTATGAATTTTCTTGGGCGCTGGGCGCCAGCAGATTTGCGACCAAGACCGAGGATGAAGATGGCAATGAAGTAAACTTCCCGCGCATGGCTTATATTGATGCATGGCCGGTTACCATTTTTGGTTACAACCCGGACGAGCCTCAAAAAAGTCTGGGCATTCATGGCCGCTTTGATCGGAAAGGCTATAACTGGATAGACATCTATCCGGTCGCGTCAGATGGCACAACCCCATTTGAAATACGGCTGCCTGGCCGGGTACGGTTCATTGATGTATGGGTTTGGGGCGCCAACCTTAACTACAACATGGAAGCATACGTACGGGATCACATGGGAATAGTACACCGGATAAATCTTGGCAGTATAAACCACACCGGCTGGAGAAACCTGCGGGCTACTATCCCAAATCATATTCAGCAGGCAAAACGGGTGCTGCCCAATCTGGCCCAAATGCGTTTTGTTAAGTTTCGGATAGAAACGCAGCCCACCGAAAGGGTCGATGATTTTTATATTTATCTGAAGCAGTTCAAGGTAGTTACCGATACCTTTGAAAGCCTTTTTGACGGCGATGACTTGGCCGATCCGGATCGTGTGCCTGGATTATGGGCAAACAGCACTAACTAAAGGAGAGCAAAATGAAACGATTTATAATTTTTGCATTGTTTCTTATACTTGCCGCCGGCATGGTTTTTGCCCAGCAAGCGGTAGGTGATCCGGATCCGTATATGATAGGCATTGATTCGGCCCAACAGTCGTTAAAAGAAGTGTCCATTGAAAAATTTGAGCAGGAAGGTTTCTGGCACGCCTTTATGTCAACCGATGAAGGGTACGCTACCGCGCGGTTGTTTTACGGCAGTCCTGCCGGCAAAGAGCCAATCCCCGAAGAAGAAGGAATGGATATTCCTGATGAAAAAGTCCTTGGTGTCAGGGTCGATTTCCTTCGCCGGGGCTATAATAGCTTTACGATTCGCCCCGTTCGCCCCATCCCCATAGAAGGGATCACCAAGACTATCTCAATATGGGTAGTTGGACGGAATTTTAACCATGAACTAAAGCTGCTTATCCAGGACTATTTTGGCAGAAACTATGAGCTTTCGGTAACCGGCGGTGACGGCAAGCTCAAGTTCCAGGGCTGGAAAAAACTGGTATTTGCCATTCCTCCGCAAACCGCCGATGGACAGGGCGTCATTCAGCGAAGTTTCCATTATAACAACCAGATGGGCCTTAAAGTTGTCGGTTTCCGGGTTATTTGTGACCCGCTGGAATGTTTAGGCTCCTACTATATTTACTTTGATGATATGCGCGCTGTGACCGATCTCTTCGCCGAAGAAAACCGCGACGCAGACGACATGAGCGACGGCTGGTAAAGAGAGAAGGGACTGGGGACTGGGGACTAGGGATCAGGGAGTGTTATTCGTATTCTAAACGTAATGGCACTTGCTATGTTTTCTAACCCCAATCCCATGTTCCAAAAATCCCCAGTCCCTAGTCCCCAGTCCCCAATCCCTTACACTATTGGAACCAGATACGAAAAAAGCCTCCACCGTGATTTGAAGTTCAGCTATGCCGGGTTACGCGGCAAAACGGAAGTTGCTGTTGATGGTTTTGTCGCTGATGGGATAAACGCCAGGGGCGAATTTATCGAGATTCAGACCGGCAGTTTTAGCCCGCTTAAGAAAAAAATCCAAAAACTTTCCGCGCAGGGCAGGGTACGCATTGTGTATCCGGTAATAGTTACCAAGTACCTGGAAGTGTATAATACGCGGAGCAAGCTCCAATACCGGCGGAAAAGTCCCCGCAAAGGAAATCCCTGGGACCTGTTTAATGCGCTGGTTTATGCGTCGGATTTACCCCTTATTCCCGGCCTGGTCATTGAGCTTGCTCTGGTGGATGCGCTTGAATGTCGTGTGCAGGACGGAAAAGGCTCCTGGCGGCGGGAAGGGCTCAGCATCCAGGACCGGCGCATGATCGCATTGCATGAACGTATTTGTCTGGAAAAACCCTCCGATTATCTTCGCTTTATTCCTTTTGAAAAAAACGGGAAATTTACCTCATCCATGCTGGGGAAAAAGGCGGGAATCCGCATAACTCTGGCAAGAAAAACCCTGTATGTGTTGACCAAAATGGGCGTTGTACAAAGAATAGGCAAACAAGGTAACTCGTACGTGTATAAACGCGCCCGTAAAATACCGCAATAATCCCAAAATACTACATAAGCGTTTAGTTAAAATCTCACTTTCTTTTGAAAAAGATACACTTTTTTTCTTTTTTTGCTTGACAATCATAAAAATTCGGGTGATTATAGGCTAAGAAGTATATCAAATGGGGAAAACTGGGGAATAATGGAGAATATGGATAAATCCCTTTCCGGGGAACATGAAGTTACACTCGATGAATCAGGCAGAATTGCCGTTCCTCGTTCGCTTCGCGCTATTCTGGAAAAAGAACAGGTAGTGCTGACCAAGGGCGCCGACCCCTGTCTTTGGTTGTATACTGTCGAAGAATGGAAGCAGCGGCTCAAAACAATTGTAGACACCACCGACCCGGATTCTGCCCACGGCCGTGATATACGCAGGCGTTTTATTGGTCCTGCCCATCAGCTTGAAATGGATAAGCAAGGGCGGGTTTTAATTGCTCCGCCGCTGCGTGAATTTGCCGGATTGATCAAGGACTGCATGGTGGTAGGCCAGCATAGTTATATTGAAGTGTGGGATAAGGAACGTTACAAATCGTATGAATGCAGTCAGGATCGATACAATGGCGTATCCGAATCTTTTGTGAAAGAAAAGGAATTGAAAAATGCTGGAAATAGCCCATACTCCGGTACTGCTGGAGGAAACAATACAATATCTCGCGCCGAGGGGAAGGAATGAAACGATGATTGACGCAACCCTTGGCGAATCCGGCCATACCTATAATTTTCTGTCCCGTTTTCCCGATCTTTCCATTATTGGTATTGATGCCGATTCTGGAATACAGGCAGTTGCCCGGCAGCGGCTGGCCGAATTTGGGGACAGAGTGCAATTTGTACACGGCTGGTCCCAGGATTTTTTTGCCGCTTACCCTGCCGGTTTTAATCGCCCCAATACCATTCTGGCTGACTGCGGCATTAGTTTCTGGCATTATACGTGCAGCGGCAAAGGTTTTAGTTTTTCTGTTGATGAAAAGCTGGATATGAGGCTGGATACAACGCGGGGAATTCCGGCATCAGAGCTTTTGGCGCGAATGTCCGAGAAGGATATTGCCGATATATTATACAGAAACGCCGAGGAACGCTATTCACGGCGTATAGCCCGGGCAATTGTGCAGGAACGGCAGCGGGGGGCCATTACCACCACTGCTGCTCTGGCGGAACTGGTAAAACGGACAGTGCCGGCTTCGTACCGGCATGGGCCTATACACCCTGCAACCAAAACCTTTCAGGCTATACGGATTGCGGTTAATGGCGAGCTTGCCGGGTTGTCCGATCTTCTGGAGGGTGCCTTGCGGACCTTGCAGCCGGGAGGACGTTTGGGAGTGATTAGCTTCCATTCTCTTGAAGATAAAATTGTGAAGGATTTTTTCAGGAAACACAGCAAGGATTGCATCTGCCCTCCGCAGGCGCCATCCTGTGTATGCGAAGGCCGAACGGTTACGGTACTGACAAAAAAAGGCGTTACGGCGGGAGAAGAGGAAATTAAGCGAAATCCTCCCTCACGAAGCGCCCGGTTGAGAGTGGTGGAAAAAATAAAGGAGATGCAATGACAAGGTTTTATCCGCTGTTTTTTGTAATGATTCTTACGATACCGATTTTTTTTGGCGTTATTGCCTTGCAGGCGAATGAGTGCGGTAAACTCAGAAATGATATACGGCAAATTGAAAGGAGTCAGGAGAACTGTATAAAAGATAACAAGGCAATTGTCAACGAGATTAGGGAATTGCTGACGGTTGAAAGTCTGGAGGCTGAAGCGCGGAGTATGGGACTGCAAAAGATGATGCCTGAAGACATCGTGTTGATAATAATGGGAGGAAAGGAGTTTGGGCACTGACATTGCCGTCGGCTGTGCCGGCGATACTTTGCTTTTGGAATTTGCCGCATTGCCCCGGTCTCTTGGGGCAGAGCTAATCTCTTTTGGAGATGGTCATGTTCGCGGTTTTTCCTCGGTAAGTATTGATTCCCGAACTGTGC
The DNA here is from genome assembly GCA_009784775.1 of Treponema sp. Taxonomy (GTDB): domain Bacteria; phylum Spirochaetota; class Spirochaetia; order Treponematales; family Breznakiellaceae; genus WQXQ01. The sequence continues at coordinate 139 of WQXQ01000031.1, read as the reverse complement.
GGGAAGGGGCATTGTTTGTGGCGCTTCCCGGCTCTGTCTGCGACGGTCATTCCTTTGTAGAATCGGCTTTTAATAATGGCGCTGCCGCCGCTCTGGTGGAGCGGCAAAAACTTGAATCGTGTAATGTTTCCCGCATTGC
>WQXQ01000030.1 GCA_009784775.1 Treponema sp. | reverse complement strand
GCCGCTTACATAGTAAATATCATAGGCAGCAGCGGCGGGGCTGGAAGCGCTCCATGTACAGGCAAGGGTTCCAATGCCTGCAGTCAGGGTTGGCTGTCCCGGCGCGGCGGTAAAGTTCATCAGGTTTGGGGTGCCCGTTCGGGGAGTAGAATCACTGCTGTTATACCCTGCACTATGTGCCGTTATCAAAACGCTGTACTGCTGACCGCCGGTCAAGCCGGTAATGGTATATGGACTCGTTACATTTGCAATGTGGGTTCCGGCCTTAATCGCAGCCACACTGGTGGTATTGCCGCTTACATAGTAAATATCATAGGTAGCAGCGGCGGGACTGGAAGCACTCCATGTGCAGGCAAGAGTTCCAGGGCCTGCAGTCAGGGTTGGCTGTCCCGGCGCGGCGGTAAAAGTCCCTGCATTGGGCATTGTTTGCATAACAACAGAATCGCCGGGAGTATAATCTGTTTTGGCTGCGGTTACCACAACACTGTAGAACTGACCGTTGGTCAAACTGGTTATTTCGCCGCCGGAAGCCGCGTTAGTAATGGCAATTCCATCTTTGACATCAGCTGCGTTGGTGTAGACTCCCTGCCTCCAATACACAGTATAACTATCCGCCGCCGGATCTGATGCATTCCAGGTATAAGTAATTTTATTGATGCCGGAAGTAAGAGCCAGTGCCGGCATTGTCGTAAATGTCCCCATATTGGGCGTTGCCTGTATGACCTCAGAATCAATTGATTGACTGCCGGCCTTATTTGCTGTTACCACCACACTGTAGGGCTGGCCATTGGCCAAACCGGTTATGACGCCGCCAGAAGCCGCGTTAGTAATGGCGATTCCATCTTTGACATCAGCCGCGTTGGTGTAGGCTCCCTGCCTCCAGTATACGGTATAATTGTCCGCCGCCGGATCTGACGCAGTCCAGGTATAACCGATACTGCTATTGCCGAAACTCAGGGCCAATGCCGGAGCGGTGGTAAAGGTTGCCAGATTAGGCGTTGCCCGCCTGACACGGGAATCACTGGAATTATACCCGGACTTGTTCGCCGTTACCACAACGCTGTACATCTGACCATTGATTAAGCCAGCTATGGTGGTGTTACCCGAAAGACGACCACGAACCCAGGTTCCGCCGTCTTTGATATCTGCCGCAGTGGTAAAGTTGCCCGCTCGGTACCATAAGTCATAGTCATCCGCCGCCGGATCTGACGGAGTTAAGGTATAGGTAATACTGGCACTGCCGGAAACCAGAGCCAAACCCGGCTCTTCACTGAAAGTTCCAGGCGATGGTGTATCATCTTCTACTACACAAGTGCTCAAAAATGCCAAGCACAAGCCCGTAACCAGAATCGTCATAATAACGACATTAGACAACTTCCTCATTGTATGCTCCTTAAAATTTCGATTACCTACAATATATCACCTATTATGGTAGATTGTCAACATTTTTAATTAGTATATTTTTTCAAAAAACTTCATATTTTGCAATTATTCGTATTTATTTCCGCTGTTTTTGCGATAAAAACTGGCACTATCTCAAAAAGGTGCTATACTGAGCACTGGTATATACTTCGTTCAGGAGGGAACCATGAGAACTATGGCAATGAAACAAGGTGCCAGCCGGAAAAGGCTGACATCACGGCTGCTGACTGGCTGTATAGCCCTGGCAGGTATTTTTATGATGGCGCTGGTCACCGCATGTCCAACCGATGACCCTGCTCCCCGCTCACCGTCCTTCACCGCAGTAACCGGCATCACTGCCAATGTGCCTGCTGCAATGACCGTGGGAGACCAGCTCAGCTTGACCGGTACGGCCGAGCCGCCCAATGCAACCAACCAGGACATCGTGTGGAGCATTGACCAGAACAACACCACCGCCGGGGCAACACTGACCGGCAGTCTGCTGCAAACCACAAGCCAGGGAACCATAACCCTGATCGCAACCATTACCGACGGAAAGGCAATAGACGAGGATTTCACACAATCTTTTACCATAACCGTCAATGTTGGCTCTGACTTTAAGGCAGTAACCGGCATCACCTTTACGGGAAATACCGTTATTGACATATACACAAGTGCACCGCCGTATATATTGACTGCCATTATAGAACCAAATGACGCAAGTACGCAGAATGTCACATGGAGTATTTCGCTGGATGGAACCCAAACCGGAAATGCCGCAACCATTGGCAATGTGTTGATGGTCTCCAGCAAGGGAAGCGTAACCATACTCGCAACCATCAGGAATGGCGCCGCGACCGGCGATTTTGTATCGGCTCCCATTGTTATTACCGTGACAGACTCTTTTGAACCGGTAACCGATATAACCTTTACCGCGGCTACGGCAATGAACATGGGAGATAATATGCTCCTGACCGCTGCGGTTACGCCAGATAATGCAACCAATAGCGTCATTACATGGGACATCAATTGGGATCCCGCAAAAACCACCGCTGCAGGCGCGGAAATCATTGGTATGCATTATGATTATCTGACCGCCGCCAGTGCAGGAAAAGTGACCGTTATTGCAATCATTGAAAACGGAAAAACAAAAAATCAGGATTTTGAAAAGGAATTTGAAATAACCATAAATGACGTTTTCGAAGCAATAACGGGCATTATCAATGTGCCGACAACAATGGCTGTAGGAACGCCATTGGCATTGACCGGCACCATTCAGCCGGCAGAAGCAACGGTAAAGGAACCTATTGCCTGGGAAATCATTGATGCCGAAACCACCGCTGCCGGCGCAGAAATCACCAATGATACTATGCTGAATGCCGCCGGCATTGGAATGATAACCGTTGTTGCAAAAGTCGCAGGCGGCGGAGCAAACCGCACAGAATGGATATCAGATCCCATAGCAATTACGGTAAATCAATTCAATGTGCGATTTGACGCAATCACCAACTCCACCGTATCAATTGCCCCGCATACCATTTCCCGCAGTTCCGGTTTGTCATACACCTATAGCATACCGGATGCTGAATGGAATCTGTATGATGCGATTGTGTGGTCTATAGAGGGAACCACTATCACCGGAACCAGTCAACATTTTGTAATTGAACCAAATAACCCCGTGTATTGGGCTATTGGTGAGCACTACCTGACGGTGGAAGCATTATTGCAATCCGATGGCAAGTGGTATAATACGACTATTACCTTTACGGTAGCCGAATAAGAAGGAGCAGGAACATGAAAAGAAAAATGATAAAATCAATCACGCGCGTTTCTTGCGCTATTGCGGTATTATTGGTCATTTCCGGCTGTTGGAACCTTAACGAGCTGCCAACGGCGAATCGGTATCAGGGACCGGCAGGAACAGGCAGTTTATCACTGACCATCGACGGTATTGGCCGAACCATTCAACCGCTTACCGTACAGGATGATTTTGAAAAATATGAACTGCTCTTTACAGAAGAAACCGGTTTAGAAACATTTGGGCCCCTTAACTGGGACAGGAACGATTTAATCGATGGCACTATTACCGGAATTCCATTGGGAACCTGGGAGCTGACCATAAACGCCTCCATTGACGAAAACGATACTGAACCGGCTGCGGTGGGAACACTGGAATTTACAATAAGCGCAACCGGGCAGAATGTCACAGGCAACGTAATACTGTATCCCATTTTTGACGAAGGCCGGGGAACCTTTAGCTGGGTACTTGATTATGATGGTTCCAATACTGACCTTGCGGAAGCCACCATGTCGATTTATGAACACCCGATCCGTTTACACGCGCCAAATACGCCCGTTGCGGTGGTTGATCTGCGGAGCAACTGGACAGGTTCTGAAACGCTTGACGCAGGCAGCTACCGGGTTGTGTTTTATCTGGAAAATAACGAAGGATTCTACACCCAACGAAGCTCCATGCTCCATGTCTACCAAAGCATGAATAGCCCTTTTCCCTATACATTCAGGGCAGTTACCTTTGTGTATGTAAAAGCCTGGCCACAAGCCCCCTGGGGCACCCCGGATTTAGCATACGATAAAGGCGCAAACGCAATAGCAAACGGTGTAAGTTCCTGGAACCCATCAGCAGTTGTAACACGGGCTTTTGACGGTGATAACAGAGATTCGGACGCTGCTACTGTCTGGCAAGCGCCCGGGAACCTTGGCGCGCAGGCGCATTGGCTTGCGGTTGACCTGGGTCAGGAATATGATCTTGGTACAGTCAGAATTACCTGGGGAACCGGCACGAACGCCCCTAACCCACGGGTACTGGACATTATGGTAAACGGCGGTATTTGGGTTGCAAGCACAGAGCCCGATATGATACCGAATTCTTACGAAGATACCGGCTGGATTCGCGTTGCAGGCTTTGCCAATATCGGCAGAGGCGAAACAACGGGCAATATCGCCGCCCCCGGCGGTTCATGGCAAAACGAGCGCACCAATACCATAACGATTCCCGCCGGCACCCGCGGACGCTATGTCCGTGTCAAGGCAGAGGATCCGCTTAATAATGCCGCTCATGGCGCATGGACAGAATACCCGCGCATTGCCTCAATGGAAGTGTATGCAAGGGGCGCTCCGGCGCTGCCCACGCCGATTCTGGTCAAAGAAGTTACCATTGACGCGCCTGCATACCAGACTGTGCCGCCTGCCGCAGGCGCCGATTTCGTAACGGGTGATTCCGCCTTTAGCGCAGAACTGATCAGCATCAGCAATGCGGCAGGTCTTTTCACCGGCAGCGTTTTTGCCGCCAATACGGTATACACATACCGTATTACACTGACCGTCACTGCAGAAAACCATCGCTTTACCACCGCTGCGCCAACCGTAAACGGCGCGGATGCCGTCATTGTCTCAAACAATGGGTACACGATGATCGTTGATTATAGTTTCGCCGCGACAGGGACAGACATCATCAGCGCGGTGGCATTGAGCAACATTAATCAACCGGTCAATGGCGGGACGGTACCCGCCGCCGAAGGAACCTATGCTGCCGAAAATGCGCTGTATACCGCTGTGCTTGCGGTTATGGAAAGCGACGACGGCGAAGACTGGGAAAATGCCGGCGCGTCCTTTGCAAACGGCAAATACTATACATATATTTTTACGGTAACCGCAAAGCCAGGTTATACATTTAACGATGGCGCAATAACACTTTCCATGATTGACAACCTGTTTGCCGGCGAGGTCTCTGCCGGACTGGGAACCACCAGTTTAACGGTAGCGTATGAATTTGGACAACTCAGCAATGTGATTACCATTGCCGGAGGTAATATCACCGTAACCGCGCCGGCAACCGGCGTTGCGGCGCTTGCGCTGAATAGCGGCAATTTTGCTGACGGCGATCAGTTTACCGCGCAGCTTACCAGCCATGGCGGCGTTCTGGCGGACAGTAATTACCGGGGCGGTGTAGCGTACGCTTTTGAATTCACCCTCACCGCGGCTGCCGATTATATATTTGCTGATGCAGTAATACCGTTCATGGTTAACAATCTGCCCGCACACTATACATTCATTGATGAAGATACCGCTGCGGTATACTATACCTTCCCGATTTTGGACTACCTCCCGGATTCCAGAGCGAAAGACTGGGTGTATAATCTTGCCACTACTCCGCAGCTTGTCTCAAACCCCGGGGCGAACACAGGCAGCGCCGCTAATCCTTTTAACGGCGAACCAACAAATATGTACCAGACAACCGGTCCCACCGGCACAACGAACCCGCAGTGGATCGCCATTGACATGGGCCAGGCCGTTGCGATGGGCACGATACGAATCACCTGGGATAATCCTGCTGATGGCGCCGCTAACGGCATGATGCACAATTATGACGTGCAGATTAATACCAGTGACGCGCCGTCCATCACCGGCTGGGGAGACGATGGATGGGAAAGCATTGTGAACATCAGGCGTGAAAGGCCGGCAACTCTGGCAGAATCCAAAGCGCTCTACGGAGTTGACATTGTCACGATTCCTTTTGGCACCAATGCCCAGTGGATCCGGCTGAAAAGAGCGGACGGCAGCAGCACAAGCAATAACAGGGAATACTCAGACTGGATACGGCTGTATGGTCTGGAAGTATATTCGGAAGGAGCGCCCATACCATTAACGGCCATTACGACCAAGGCCGTGACCGATATTACCGTCCCTGCAGCCCTGGCAACTCCGCCTGAGCCCGGCGATACCATCGCAACCGGCGACAACTTTACCGTAGCGTTAATCAGCATCACCGGCGGCCTTACGAGCGAGGACCAATTCGCGTATGACACTGCCTACACCTACGAAATGAAGCTCATCGCGAATGAAGACTACCGCTTCTCGACTGCATGGCCAACCGTTATGGGTGCGGCAGTTACCGGCGACAACCAGATAGCAATGGACAGCTATGAGATCGTGGTACGGCATACCTTCGCAAGAACCAGCCCGCCGCCTGCCGAAGACGGTTTTGCGGTATACTTTACCAATGAAGGCATCATTGACGACAGCGTCAACAGCGGCCTGACCGCAACCGCCACAACGGCTCTGGCCGAATACGATGCGGGCACCATGGTACAGGTAAAAATCGAAGTTACCGGCACCGCAAAAAAAGCCAGCATCTATACCGCTGCGCTTGAATCCGCGCAGGTTACCCATTTTACCTTCATACCAGGCGCATCGACCGGAAGCGGCACATCTTCCTCCACCCAAAGCAGAAATATCGGAGGAAGGGGTTATGCCGCAGTCACTACCGGGAACAATTCCGGAGATGTATCATACGAAGCCATAGGCGCAGCCACTTACGGAGACACTGTAACCCAGTCTTATGACAGTTGGACCTTCTTCCTGGAATTTGAAATGCCGGAAGAAGATGTAACGCTTTCTTTGAAAAATACATTCAGAAGCGATATCGCGGCTGCGATAGTTGCCGCTGATGGCACCAGCGTTGTCAGGGCTTCGGGTTATCAGGGCGCTCATGAGCCAGCCAATGTCTTTAGCGGTGTGTATCAATGGACCGCTCAAGGCACTTATAATGACCGCTGGCAGTCTGCTAACGGCGCCACTAACTCATGGATCATCATTGATCTGGGGGCAGAGTATATCATTACCGATGCGGTGTTACGCTGGCACAGCAATAATGGAACCCCCAGAGACGGATTCCGGATTGATGTATCCAACAACAGCGCTGTGTGGGATGCGCCTCAGGCATGGGGAGATTTTGCTGAGGGTTTAACCGCCGGCACAGATACCGAAAATGGCTGGCGAACCGCCTGGACATTAACCCGCACCGGCACTGCCGCCAATGCTACCTACCACGCATTCTTCCACGGCGATGACGGCAGCGCTACCGATCTTCTAAAAAGCAGCCTTGGCGGCGGTATAGCCCCCTGGACTGCAACACCGGTAACAACCGGTACGCCACACAATGTGTCCATAACCCCGCTTATCGGACGCTATGTCAAATTGCATACCGGCGGACAGCCGGTAAATGCCGGCGTTGGCCTTGGCCTGTGGAACTTTGAGATTTACGGACAGCTCCTTGACGATTGAACCGGATAAGGCCGTCAAGAACTGCCCAAATTCACCTTGGACAGCTCTTGACGGTTTTTCCAAAACCCCGTATCCTGTACAAGGAATGATTATGTTTCTGTATCGTAACAGCCATGAGTCACCGCACCAACCACCAGGTAGATCCAATCCATACCACCAGTATAACTCTCTATTACCCGATAACCAATTTGCAAGGAGGAAGCCATGAGAACTATGGCAAAAAGACAAGGTGTCAGCCGGAAAAGGCTGTCATCACGGCTGCTAACCGGCTGTATAGCCCTGGCAGGTATTTTTATGATGTTGTGTTTGGGAGCGGCATGTAAAACCGATTCCACCACACCTACCCCCTACTATCCACCGCTTTGGGCAATTGGCAATGGGGCGACTGGTTTAGGCAGCTTTGAATTCTTCGATAAAGATGACCTGACAACACCAATCACCGAAGCCCTTGAGGACACCATAATCATTGTCAAAGCAATTCCTGACGATAGCAATACCATTGAACTGGAAAATGACGAACTCATTTTATCTCTGGGAACCCAGATGACCGGGACTCCAATCGCCAAAAACACTGACGGCGACTTTGAGTTTGTAATGCCGGATAATCATGTAACCGTAAGGGGCGCATTTGTCTCTTTTGCCACGTACACACTCACCTTCTCCGCCGGCGCAAACGGCAGCGTTACCGCGACCGTTGCAGGCCAAGCGGTTACCAGCCCGTACTTATACGCCCGCGGAGGTGCTTCGGTTGTGGTGACGGCTGCACCGGACACTGCTGACTATATTATCCGCGAATTTACCGCTACGCCTGCTTTAGCGAGCGGCACCTGGAATCAAACCGGCAATGTATTCAGCTTTACCATGCCGGCAAATGCGGTTGAGATCGCGGCGAGCTTTAGACTGGCAACCTTGCCGTCACACAATGTCACCATTACGAATACCACCCCCAGCTTTGGTACCATAAGCGTTAATGGCAGTACCACCAGCCCGGTATCAATACAGGAAGATTCGCAGGTTACAATCACACTAACCGCCAATACCGGCTACCGGTACCTGGCTGATTCATTGTATCTGACCGGAATGGGAATAGCACCGCCGCCGGTCAACAAAACAGGCGCAAACGTATGGACATCTACCTTTACGATGGCCGAAGGCATCACCCCGACAGCCTTTGACATTGCTGCAGCATTTGAAGCCATTCCCACCGGCGCCATCACCATCACCGTAAGCGCCGAAGCGGGCTTTACCGTTGACGGCATTCTGGATGGCGCCACATTATCTCAGGCCGCCGCACCGGTAGCAATTGATCTGCTCAACATGACCGGCTTTAACAGCGCCGAGTGGTGGCTGAACGGCGATGATGCAGCTATTGGCGCTTCATACACCCTGGTTGTTTCTGCACTAAGGCTGGGAGATAACTCCCTGACCGTGATAGTGATGGGAAGCAATGGCCATGAGTATTCCAGGAAGTTTGACTTCACGGTAATACCGTAATTAAGAAAGGAGTATAAAGATGAAGAATATACAAACCTATTTGAAAATTGCAGGGCTGTGCCTTGGCGCGCTATTAATAGCCGCCTGTCCCAGCGCGTTTTCGCCCATCGCCTCCTCTGGAGGAAACAATATCCCCGCCGGAATGGGCGTGGTGAACCTGAGCGTTGCCGGTTCCGTAGAACGGACTATATTCCCCAACATGACCGGATGGGAATACACCGCAACATTCGCGACAAGCGATGATGTCTCAATAATACCCGATCCATTGGAATTTGATGGCATCGATTCTCAGGAATTGGAATACGCGACATGGACCATCACCATTACCGCAAAAACCGCGGACGGAGACCTTGTCGGCAGCGTAACCCTTCCTCCGGTAACGCTGAACGCAAGCAATAATGATGTGTCATTCAATAATATTTTGATTACACCCATTTCGGGAGTAGGAGTAACGGAAGGGTTCATCACCTGGGATGTGCATTTCCCCTGGCGTGTTGACAGCGCAATGTTGTATATTACCAACAGCGACGCAGCCAACACCAGTCGTAACCTGACCCATGATCTCACGATTCCCGCTGTTATGCCGTTGAGTCCTGCGTCCCTTCCCCCCGGATCCTGGCGCTTCAGGGTGCAGGTCACCGCGCAAGAAGGCAGTATTACCAGAACAGCCGGTAAAATGGAAGTAGTCCATGTCTATCCCGGCCTTACCAGCGATATTGGCACATGGACCTTTAATGAAGAATCATTCTATGACTCCAAAGATATTACCGCTCAGGTGACCATTCTGGGCGCTGCTGCGATAACGGCGATAACAATGGAAGCGGATGGAGTGAATCCCATTGCCGGAGAACTATCATTAGTAGGAAGTAATATCTATACCTTCGCGCCCGTAACCGTTCCGCTTAACGCGTCCGCTCTGACAAACGTAGTGCTGCACATTACCACCGCGAACACCACACTGACCACCGCCCCCGCAGCCTCAGTAGCAATAGCAGACATTCAAGCGGTCATTCCCGCAGTAACCCTCTACCCGCTGCAGGTAAGCGCCGGCGAGGATGGCAGCGTAACAGTCGCCGGAACCTGGTTAACCGCCAATCCGTCCACCGTTGCGGCAGAATCAAACGTTACATTCTTACTGACAGGCGGCGAATCCGTCACGGTAACTGCAATCCCCATTCAGGATTATATTGTGAATACGTTCACCGTTAGCGGCGGAACATTGAACCTTTCAGGAAGCGACACCTATACCTTTACCATGGTTGCCGATACCGTACAGGTTACGGCAGTATTTGCAGATGTTCCCACCTATACCATTGAAGTCACCCAGCCCGCCGAAGGCACGCTGGCTGCTACTCCGAACACCGACCTGGAAGGCGGCGAAGAGATAACCATTACCCTAACGGGTCTTGACCCCGACCGGTACAACTTCGTCAGCATCGCAGTCGAAGAAAAGAATGGCACCAATGCCATTATTCCGGACGGCAATTATCCAGAGTGGACATTTGAGATGCCCGAATACCATGTCGAGATTTCCGTGGTAATCACTCCGATCCCGCGCGCAATAGGCCCCATTGAAATCACCACAGCCGGCATCGGCGGCGTTGGCGGTACCTTTGTATTGGGTACTCTTCCGTCACCCATTTTGGCAGGCGATGTTATCCCCGTAACAACAACCTTAAATACCGATTTTATATTTGGACACATCTATGTGCATTACGGTACCGACGGACATGCCCTTGTAACCTATGACTCAGTAAGCGGTCTCCCCGTCTCCTTTGTCATGCCGGCGGCAGATGTTACATCCATTGAAGTACGCTTTATTTCAACATTAATCCCGCGGCACGCTATTAACGGCCTTGGCCCGGTCACGGGCGGTACTATCAGTACTGAAGGCGACATAACAGAACAGGCAGAAGACGAGCCGGTTACCGTTATCCTGACACCTGCTCCGGGCTACCGGTTCAGTTCCGCCCTTCTGGATGGAGCAGCACCCGATGGACTGGCAGAGACTGCACAACCAGGCGTATGGGCATTTACCTTTACCATGGGTGAAGATGAGGTAGCCGTAAGCGCCGCATTCGAACGTATCTTTGCGGTACAGACCGTTATCGTTGGCGGCACATTGAGCGCCGACAAAGCCATCATAGCAGTGGACGAAGCGGTAACCGTTACCCTGACCATTACCGATCCTGCGCTGGATGAGTTTGACAATATAACCATCACCGTTGGCAGCCAAACCATCGCCGCGTCCGGCACCAACCCCTGGACATTCTCGGTATCTCAGGCAATCGTTACCATCATTGACGCCGAAGCCGGTCCTACCGTTACCGATGTGGTCGTTACCGTTACCCTGAAAGACAGGCTGTACGATGTAAGCACTGCCAGCGTTCTTAATGGCACCATTACGGTGACAAGCGGCGTTACCGGTGGTCAGGCAAAACCAGGCGACACGGTAGTCATTACCTTTACGCCGAGTGAATTCTATCGCGTAGCCACCGCAGATCCGCGCTTAACCCTTGTAGCCGGCCAGGAGCCGGAAGCGCCCGGTATTGCAGGCCGAACACGGCTGTATAGCTTTGAAATGAGTACCGCTGATGTGCTGGATATTACCGGCACCTTTGCCGCGGTAACCGTTGAAAGCTTTGATATCACCTTTGAAGGCGCTCCTGCCGAAACCGAGTTTACCATGGTAAAAGGTACAACGGGAACACTGGCCGTTTTGAACATCGCGCCTATAGACGCTCTTAACCAGACAGTGACATATATAAGCTGGATGCCAGAATCTGTAACGGTCAATGCTGACGGTTTACTTACTGCGGTTACCGCAGGATCCACCGCTGGCATTACCGTAATGGTTGGAGCCGCACCCGTCGTCGGTCTCCTCGTCACGGTAACCCTGCCGCCGCCGCTTGATGTAGACCTGACATGGAATATCCTGACCAATGCGGCATTTGATCTTACCGGCGTCGACATAAACAACTCATCGGCTAATCGGCTGGTCATTACCGAAGGCGCAGCCTTAACGATTACCCTGGCCGAAAATGCCGACTATACGGGCAACCCCTCATGGTATTTGGGCAGCGATTTTAGTTATGGTAATACAAGCGCAGATCCATTTACCTTTGAACTGGACACAACAGGCAGAAGATCGGGTCCCGATACGGTGACGGTAGTTGTAACCATTGGAACAACACTATATTCCAGGGTTATCTATTTCAGAATAGCAGACGGAAATTAAGGAGTAACGGATGAAAAATATACGAACGTTTTTTAAAATCGCGGGACTGTGTCTGGGCGTATTACTGATAGCCGCCTGTCCCTCCGCGTTTAATTCCCCGATTTCTTTCCCCGCCCCCGGCGGGGAGGATATCCCTGCCGGAAAGGGCCTTGTTCGCCTGAATATCGCCAATTCCGCCCGAACCATAATGCCCATTACCTTTGGGGATTTCGTGTACAGCGCGGAATTCGTCACCGCTGATGAGGAAATTCCTGAAGCCGAACGAATCGTCACCATACCGGATATTTACGCCGCCGATGCCGACGCAATCCAACTGTACGCCGATGTCGTATGGACCGGTACACTGGAAGTAAGCGTTGGGAATGTAGTCGTCGCAAACGCCATACTCAAATATCTGGGAAGCACCGATATCGTACTGGTTGATCAGGCCGACATCACTTTGGACAAAATATACATTACCCCTGCCCCGGCAAGCGATTTCCTTGTAGACGATGGTATCATTGAGTATAATATAACGTTCCCTGAAGGACTGAAAAGCGCCGCATTCTATGTCGATTATGACGATGGCACTATGGATTTCTTCGATATAGCCGATGCAGGCGATTTGGCTGCTCTGAGCCTTTCAGGATGGTGGATGCTTCCTCCCGGTTCTTACCTTGTCAGAGCGGTACTGGTAGCCGAAGTAGAAGGAACAGATGTATCCGCAGGCAGAGTCGAAGTAGTCCATATCTACAAAGAACAGGAAACCCTGGTCGACTGGAGATTCACCACCGATATGTTCTTTGACGTCAGACCCGTCATCGTCAGCGTCGATATTATCGCGGACGATAACGCCATCGACGGCGTGACCCTGTTCACAGATGGCGGTAATTACGAAGGCATTGGCCCGATCGGCAATACATGGACTTTCGCGGATGTATTACTGCGGTTTGAAGTCACTACACTGGAAAATGTATACCTGATCATCGAAACCGCAAACCACACTATCCAAACCACAACGGTACCCTCTATAGTGATCGGAAACGATGACATTGTTACCCTTGATCCGATAACCCTTTACACGCTGACCGTTACAGCCGAAGGCGAAGGCGGCTATGTAAAATGGCTCTGGCCTGATTACGCCTTAGTAGATGTGCCTGTTGCCCCAGGTGAAACCGCATTGTTCTATCTGCCGGAAGGCTGTGAACTAGGGGTAACTCTGGAGTTTGATCAGAACTATTTTGAATTTGCACTGGACTTTACCGGCATTGACGCACAGAATGTCGACGTAAACTACCTTGGCTTTGACTTTGATATGCCCGCTAACCCGGTCACCGTTATCGTCACGTTCAAACACATCAGCTACACGGTAACCGCAAGCGACAGCATTATTGCATCTGAGGGCGCCATTTACCTCAGCACCGTAAACGATGAACCCGAATATGGCGCCGGCCCGCTGGAAATTACCGCAACCGACGTTGAAATAGGCACAACCGTATTTATCAAGGCAGTACCTGCGGCAGGTTATAATATTGGCACCGTGTCAGCAAGCTCCAGTGATAATCCATCAATTACGCTTAACGACACCCTGGCTGACGAAGGCATCTGGTCATTCGTTATGGACGTTTACGACGTAACCGTTACTGCCACCTTTACCGAAATAGCATACACGGTAACAGTAAGCGCCGAAATCGAAGACGGCAATGTACTCATCGGCACCGGAGCAGCAGCCATCGATCAAACATCATTGGATGATATCACCGTAGGCACAACCATATTCATCTCCGCAACACCGACCGCGCCCTTCAACGGCGTTGCATCAATCACCGTAACATTCACCGGCGAAGGAGCCCCGGCGCCGCTTACCATGAATGCCCTTACCCCGGTAACCCCCGGCGCCGTCTGGTCATTCACCATGCCCGCCTTCGACGCCGCCATCTCCGCCACCTTCGTGTTTATCCCCTCCGGCGGCTTCAAGGTATACAGCAACGGCGTGTTCTACGGCGATTTCAGTATTGGAAACAATACGGTAGCGCCCGACCATTGGACAAACACATACCAATATGTGGATCCTGATTATGATGTTGACGTAGCACAAAATGGTACCAACACCAAAGCTATGCAGCTCTTCCGCGGTGAAGATGGTGCCGGTAACATAGCATTCAGTATTACTTCTGCAGCACCTATTGATTTAAGCGGTACCGGCGGCCTCATTTTCCGTATCTGGTTTGACGGTATAAACGGAAACCCGATACGCTGGATCGGTTTTGGAAACGGCGCCAATGGCGTGGTGTGGCAGGGCAATGCCAATGTCCATAACTTTAATCCAACGCATGAGGCTCGGGTTGACGGCAGCATAAACGGCGATTGGCCCGGCGGTTCGGCAGGATGGTATACTGTATTTATTCCGGTTCCCAAAGTTAAAACTTCTGGTATGAACGTAACAACGCTCTTCAGTATTCGGCTTGAGCTCAGCACTGATATTGGAACAGGAACAGAAGAGAACCCGCAATTCCCGGCATCGGAAAGACAATACCTTATTGACGACATTGAATTCATTCCGTCAACTGATATTGTAAATCTTACAAGAATAAGTATCCCCGGTTCAAACCCGCCCGTAGATATTGGAACTACATTAACTGCGGATCAGCTATTCAATGGTCAAACTACACGGTTTATGTATTCGGCCGATCTCACTGAATATGCAAATTTTGGCGAAACTGTTTATACATGGATTGCCGCAGAAAATCATATTAATGACGGCGGTCAAATGCAAACCTTTGCCAACTGGGGTCTGGCTAACGACTATGCCATCACTTCCAGCAATACCGATGTTGCTTCGGTTACCGCTGCTACTACAATAAATGCATTACAAGCAGGTACCTCGAATATAACATTGCGCGTTGGTACTGTATCAAGCGTTAATACCATGATACTGACCGTTCTTTCTCAAGATGTAGCAGTAATTGATGATTTCGATTATGCCACCAATGACAGTTGGGTTGACCAAAACGAATTCAACAGGGGATTCTGGGGACAAAACTTATCAGGACCTCCTGATGATTCGTGGCCGGGACATTCCAATATCAATCCCGGTGCCGCACATGACAGCGCTCGTGGCATACATCTAACTACCGCTTTCTTCGAAGGTGAATCCTTACAGTTTGGAAGAAAATTCGGACAAGCCGGTTTCTACGGCAGCGATGGTTCAGTAAACATCAGCGATTATACTGAACTTACGTTCATGTTCAGAAGATATCCAAATGTCACCGACAATATAACCTTCAGCTTTGCCTTCACCAATGAGGGTACGTTTAACACTAACGGCACCGCAACCGGAGCCGGAACATTGTATGAGGTTGATTTCACCGCACAGGCTCTTGCTATTCCTATTGTTACCTGGGGTAAGATAACAATACCCATAAGTGATTTTGTAACAGCAGAGTTAGACCCAACAGCAGTTACTGGATACGCCATTGTTATCACAAAGAGCGCTGCCAATGTTGGCGGTGCCGGGGACAATAGAGTCCACTTCGACACCATTATGCTGGAATAGGAACCTCTCATAGGTACCTAAACACCTAAACTCAAAAGGGCTGTCCACACGGGCAGCCCTTTTTTTGTACAGGTGTACCCAAGCTATTGAAAAAAAGTATAAAAAGACTATAATAACAGTATGCCAACGATTTCAATGTTTTATGGAATATTAATAAGGTATAAAAATGTATTTATCTGTAAAAAAAGTAAAACCATTATCTAATTATAAATTGGAACTTACTTTTGAAAATAAAGAAATAAAAATATTTGATGTAAAACCGTATTTGAGTACAGGATTATTCAAAACATTAAAAGATGAAACGTTTTTTAAAATGGTTAAAGTATCATATGATTCAATTGAATGGCCCAACGGAGTTGACTTAGACCCTGAAGTATTATATGAAAAAAGCAAAAAACGGATTATCGTTGCAATGTAACAATCAACTCCCCCCTGCCTCAGAAAAAACATTTGCTATTTCGGCAAAGCCTTCGCCGCCTTCCTGCGCGGCAATAAAGGCCGGCATGGCGGTAATAAGACCCTCATAGCGGCGGATATTGGCAACGGCGCAGGACAGGGGAAAGCGGGCAAACATCGGTTCGTCGTTGGGGGAATCGCCGACAAAAACCACTTCTGTCAAGTCACCCTGCCAGCCGAACCGGTCCTGCAAAAAACGCTCCGCCATGGAAAGTTTGTCGTAATCGCCCATCCAGACATTAACGTGTATCGAAGAAATTTTGGCGACTGCACCTTCCGCCAGGGCTATATCCCGTACTTTTTCCGCCGCGCTTAACGGCAGAACCGGCTCCTCCTCGGCAAAATCCAGGGCAATGTCAAACAGGCGCGCAAATTGATCCTTGGCGTCACGCAGGCCGGGAACCGCGGCAAATGCCCGCTCCCGAATCCGCTGCAACACCGGGTGATCGTTCCGTACCGCATTGGGGTGGTACACGGACTTAAGAACCGGCAGCCGGGCCGGATCCGCCTCACACGGTTCCTCCCAAAAGGCCAGAGCGCCGTTTTCACCAATAATACCATCCACCGGCCATTCGCGGACAATACAATCACACCACCCCGCCGGCCGGCCTGTCACCGGTATTACCTTTAGGCCCGCCGCCTTCAATTGCCACAGCGCCGTGTATGCAACCGGAAGCAATTTCCCCCGCTGCGTAAGCGTATCATCAATGTCAGTGAGTATATAGCGAACCCTGGAGAAAGATGAGAAATGAGAAGTGAGAAATGAGGAATTGGAAGTGTGGCTCAAAAGAACAAAGTTATTGTTCGCTTACTACTGAAGCAAGTTTGCGGCCGCGGCGTTGGTGGAATTTGACCGTGCCGTCGGCTTTGGCAAAAAGGGTGTAGTCACCGCCGCAGCCAACATTGGTTCCGGGGTGGATTTTGGTTCCCCGCTGACGGGCAATAATGGCTCCTGCTTTGACAATGGTGCCGCCCGATGTCTTAATACCCAGATATTGGGGATTGGAATCCCGTCCGTTTTTTGCGCCGCTTCCGCCTCTTTTCCGTGCCATTTAAGTCCTCCGTATCATTAATGTGCAATATTGAGGGTATTCCTCGGCGATGGACTGCAATCCTTCCGCCAGAAATACCCCTGCGGCGTACAGGAAATCCATTCCTTCCGCCGTATAATCGGCCTCCATAGAGAGGAGGCCCGGCTCCGGCGCTTCCCACCGGAGTGTTATGCCCTCCCTGCCGGAAAGGGCGCGAACCGCCGTTCGCAGTAAAACCGAAACAGCGGCACAGACTATGTCAGTACCCTTGCGGCCCGCCCTGGCATGACCAGAAGCTGTACAGACCCGCAGAATACCGTTTTCATCCAAAACCGCCTCGATGGTAATCAGGCTGAAATTTCCCCGATTTTGATCATTGAAAACTGCTGCCGGTGCCCTTTTTTGCGCCGGTAGTCCTTTTTGGGCTTATACTTAAAAACGATGATTTTTTCATCTTTTCCATGGGATTCCACCGTGGCCTTAACCTTTGCCCCTTGCACATACGGACTGCCTACCGTTACCGTATCGCTGGACACAAGTAACACCGTATCAATATCAAGCGCCGTACCGGGTTCCGCGTCAATTTTATCAACCTTGAGCAGTGCCCCTTTTTCGGCCTTGTACTGTTTTCCCATAAATTCAACCAAAGCGTACATTTTCTTCTCCAATTTCTAGTTATCTACCAACTTATACCAAAAAACCAGGATTTGGTCAAGCATCTTATACAAGAATTTACTCGAATTTTTCACGCCTTGGCGTGATGAATCTGGAAAAAACTACCTTAGTTTTTTGCGGAGTTTTCTGCGTTGGTTGCGTTCGGCGGCTTTTTCGGCGGCCGTCTTCTCGATTACCGGTTCAGCCCCGTTGTCGGCGTAGATTCGTATAGGTTCACGGTTGGGCAGGCGTGAACAGACAAGAATCCACACAATGCCAAATACAATCATCCAAAACGAAAGGATTTGCCCGGTAGAAAAACTAAGGAGCGGATGGAAAAAGGCATAATACACTTCGGGGGACAGCTTGGCAGCCAGCGCGTCTCTGGCTAATACAATGCGATACCCCAGATCGCCGTCCGGCTCGCGGAAATATTCGATGATAAAACGGAATAAGCCATAGCCCAAAAAGTACAGGCCGATAAGGAAACCCTTGAACGGCTTGCGGTTGCGGAAAAACCAGATAATCGCCCACAGAATTATCCCTTCAAAAAGCATTTCATAGAGCTGCGATGGATGACGGGGTAAATTTGCCATGCCACCGGTAATAACCGCGCCGGTTTTTTCGGCGGCTTCCCGTACCAGTTCTTCACTTACCGGAAGGCGTCTGGCATTGGGAAAGACCATTCCCAGCGGGCCGGTGGTGACCCTGCCATACAATTCGGCGTTGATGAAATTCCCCAGCCGCCCAAAGGTAAACCCAAGAGGTATGGCGGCCGCGAACATATCACCAATTTCCCGAAAACTGAATTTTTTAAATTTGGCAAAAAGAATAACCGCCAGCGTGCCGCAAAATGCACCGCCGTGGTAGCTCATGCCCATAAGGCCGGTAAATTGCCCATTGCGGAACGGCCAGAAAATGAGCCAGGGCTGGCGGCGGTAAATATCAGAGGTTTCGTAAATAAGGGTAGAAAAAAGCCGCGCCCCCAAAAGCAGCCCCAGAATGCCCCAGGTAAACAGCGAGTAGAGCTGATCCTCGGTCATGGGGAAATGCCGCTCTTTTATCTGACGGCGGTATACCAAAAAAGCCGTGGCAAAGGCAAAAATATACATGAGCCCATACCAACGAAACGGCAAGCCCGGAATAAGTTCCGGCTTAAGCCACGCAGGAAAATCAACAGATAACAACCACATGAAGGTAGTATAAATGAGAAATGAGAAATGAGCAATGAGGAAAAATCCTAATTCCTCACTCCTAATTCCTTATTCACTTCCTCTAATCGTTTGGTGAGGGTGGTGATGGTTCGTTCGAGGCGGTTTTTTTCGCGTTCAAGTTGCTGCACCGGATCGTCCTCGGCAGACTTTTTCCGAAGGGCTATTTTTACCGTGTCGGGGCTTTTGCCTTTGATAAGGGCTGTTTCGGCGGCCTGGCGATCATCCTCGTCACGAATGCCGGCGAGAAAACGCATATTGTCGGCGCCGGTTTCGGGGTTTAAGTCATAGTTAAACATTTTAATGGCCATGTTTGCCGCCGTACGGGGGATGCGCAGCATACGATCAACATAGTCCTCAAAACGCACGCCGATAGCGGCGCAGAGATCATGGGCCTTAAGGAGGTGTTTGCCCATTTCCTTGACCAGACTGCCGTTTTTGTGCAGGAATTTTTCACGGATGGTCTCGGTCAGGGCGGTAAGTTCCGGATTATTATCAAACACATCGCGGTAGATCTTTTTCGATTCGGCCTTTTCCAATAGGGCGTGAAAAATCGCCCAAAACTCGGCAGTATGCGCCCGTGCGGAAAGTGTGCCGCCCTGCGCGCAGGCATGCAGATGATGGGCGTATTCATGGATGGCCGTGTACAGCAAAAGATTCTTGCCTGCGGCATCCTGCTCAAAATTACGGTTATGGATGATAATTTCCCGGCTGTCCGGTTTATACAGGCCGTTTACCTTACGGCTTTTTTTACCGGAAAAAACAAGCGCAAATTCCAGCGGGGCATCCTCAATGGCCAAAAGCTGCTGTTTTACCTGATCCTGATTCATAGAGCAATTCTACCCCAGTTGGGAGATTTTTTCTATACCTTCGCTCTATAGACATTGTGGTGATTTAACGGTATAACGGTATTATTGAGGTGTGTTATGAAAAAACTGATTATGATGATTGGCTTATGCCTGTTGGTTGCCGGATTGGCGGCAGCACAGGTTGCCAGGGGCGGAACACTGTATGTGGGGATTAAATCGCTTGCGCTCAAATCCTCCACAGGATTTTTCGCCAAAACCACGGGAACTCTGGACTACGGAGACAGGGTTACAGTTCTGCAGGTTAGCGGTAAATGGGTTGAGATACAAAGCGCCGCAACCCCTTCGCTCAAAGGATGGACCGCATCGACCAATATGTCGGCAAAACAGATTGTGTCAGGAAGCACCGGTTCCGCAACAACAAAGGAAATCGCTCTGGCGGGAAAGGGCTTTAATCAGGAAATTGAAGATTCCTACAAAGCAAAAGGCGAACTGAACTATGCGGATGTTGATAAAGTCGAAGCGCAGTTTGTAAACGAAGATGATCTTCGCCGCTTTCTTGAAGAAGGCCGGCTTGCAATGGGGGATAAATAATGAAAACGCATCGTATACTTGCTATTGTGATTATTATTGTCTGCGCCATGGTGCTGTCCTGCCAGGCGCTTGGAAAAGTCATGGATGTCGGCGCACAGTTGGCGGAAGCAGCCGGGATTGTCGATACCATAACGCCTGAACAGGAATACTATATCGGAAGAGCGGTAGCCGCCAACATTCTTTCCACCTATAAAATCTGGGAAGGAAATCCGGCGATGACCGCATATCTCAACAAAATATGCATGGCCATTGCCATCAACTCACCAAGGCCCGATCTATACAACGGTTACTATGTTATGATCCTGGACTCAAACGAAATAAACGCGTTTGCCACTCCCGGCGGACATATCTTTGTTACCAGGGGACTTGTTGCCAGCGCCAATTCAGAAGACGCTCTGGCCGGAGTTATTGCGCACGAAATTGCTCATATTCAACTGCAGCACAGCATTAAGGCCATTAAAACAAACCGTATTACCCAGGCCATTCTGGTAACCGGCGTATCCGCAGCGGGAGCAGCTGCCGGTTATGATCTGAGCGAGATGACTGACATCTTTAATGAGTCTGTGGGAGAAATTGTTACCACCATGGTCAACAACGGTTATTCCCAGAGCCAGGAATTTGACGCCGACAATGTGGCCTTAAATCTGCTGGCTGCAGCCGGTTATAGTCCTTCCGGCCTGATTGATATGCTGAATGAACTGAACAAAATGCAGGGCAGCCAGTCCGGCGGGTTCAATAAAACCCACCCTACTCCGGCCCAACGCCTCTCTAACGCAGAAAAGGCAATTGGCAGGCATCAGGTAGCCGACACCCGTTCAGCCAGACAAACTCGTTTTAACGCAGCAACGCGGTAATTTTATCTGTAACCAGAGCCACGGCAACAACGCAGGCGGTTTCGGTGCGGAGGGCTCTGGTACCCAAAGAGCGGCGGGAAAAACCTGCCGCTTCAAATATATCCCGCTCGCGGTCGGACCAGCCGCGTTCGGGGCCGATTGCCAACACCACCGAACCAGCGGGCTGGATGCGGGAAATATCCCCTTCAGGCCGCACATTGTCCGCAGCAATGAGTGTGGGGAGTGGGGCTTGCCAGGGGGATTTCTCCAGCCAGTGTTTCAGGCTTGCATACACAGAAAGCGTTGGGAGGGTGGTATCGCGGGACTGCACGGCGCCTTCGATGAGGGCTGCCCTTGCGCCGCCGTCATTCAGTAAATTGGTATCGCGGTAACTTTTTTCACCTAACTCTGTACCAAACAGATCAATTGCCTCTACGCCAAGGCTGGAAAGATCGCGCAGCAGTCGCCGCAACTGTATGGGCCGGGGAAACCCAACCGCAACACGAATCGGCAGACGAGGCGCCGGCGGATCGGTCAGCTTAAGGGAAAACCCAATCGAACCGTCAGCATTAATGTGTTCAATGGTACCAGTGCCGCTATTGCCGCCAACAGCATCGTTGATGCCGAGCACCCCCGCTTCAAAGCTATCGCCCGCTTTTTTATGCAATACCTTCAGCAAATGAACAGTCCTTGCATCACGCCGCGGCAGAGGTGTATTTATTTCATCCGGCTCAAAAAGAATCAGGTTCACCTTCTCAGTATAGCAGGAAGTGAGAAAATGAGGAAGGATATAGTGGTTTTCCTCACTTCTCATTCCTCATTCCTCATTATATACTACTCTCATGGCAGGAAATATTTTTGGTGAGCTGTTCAGGGTGGTCACTTTTGGGGAATCGCACGGGCTGGCTATGGGCTGTGTGATCGATGGTTGTCCGGCGGGGCTGGAGCTTTCGGTTGAGGACATAACGCTTGAGCTCAGGCGGCGGCGACCGGGCACACATGCAGCGTCCACCAGCCGCAGCGAGGCCGATACGCCGGAGCTTCTGTCCGGCGTGTTTGAAGGAAAAACACTGGGTACTCCCATTGCGATACTGGTACGCAACACCGATTCCCATTCGGCGGATTACGAATCGCTGCGGAATGTGTACCGGCCCGGCCATGCGGACTTTGGCTGGCAGGCCAGGTTTGGCATACGGGATCACCGGGGCGGCGGCCGGAGTTCCGGCAGGGAAACACTGTGCCGCGTTGCCGCAGGAGCAGTCGCGAAAAAAATACTTGCCGCTCACGGCATACAGATACAGGCCTGGACCTCGGCCATTGCGGGAATGGCAATGCCCAGGCCCGGCGATCCTGATTTTGATGCGGACGCAATCGAACAAAACCCGCTGCGGATCCCCGGCCAGGCGGCTGCGGCTTTGGCCATGCAAACCATTGAAACAATCCGTGCCGAAGGCGACAGCGCCGGCGGCACGGTAAGCTGCCTGGTACAGGGCGTGCCAGCCGGTCTGGGCGATCCGGTTTTTGGCAAACTTGACGCTCGCCTTGCCGGAGCAATGCTCTCGATCGGCGCGGCCAAGGGCATAGAATTCGGCGCAGGTTTTGCCGCCGCCGCTTTGCGGGGCTCGAAAAACAACGACACACCGGAGTCGGGCACCAACAATGCCGGCGGCATTCTGGGCGGTATTTCCAATGGACAGGCCATTACGTTCACCGTTGCCTTTAAGCCCACCCCTTCCATTGCCAAACCCCAAAAAGCCCTGAACACCACCGGCGAAACAGTCGACCTATGTATCACCGGCCGCCACGACATCTGCATCGTCCCGCGAGTGGTACCCGTGGTAGAAGCCATGGCAGCGCTGGTACTGGCGGATGCGGTTTTGCAAAATAGGAAGTAAGTCCTCATATACTTGCGGTTTTTTCCAAAATTTGGTACTATATTCCCATGTCGATGGTACCGGTACAGCCATGCCCAAAATTCGCTCGTAGCGTGATTGCACCCATACCCACAGTAAGGTGTATGAAAAAGTATACACTT
>WQXQ01000029.1 GCA_009784775.1 Treponema sp. | reverse complement strand
TTCTACAAAGCCGTACTCGTTCACTTTAGCATAAGTGGCAAGGTAGGAAATAAGACCAATGTTCGGACCTTCGGGGGTCTCGATAGGGCAAATTCGCCCGTAGTGGGTATAGTGAACGTCACGAACCTCAAAACCGGCGCGATCACGGGAAAGCCCGCCGGGGCCTAACGCGTTAAGCCGCCGCTTGTGGGTCAGTTCCGCAAGGGGATTTACCTGATCCATAAACTGCGAAAGTTGGCTTGAACCAAAGAATTCCTTAATCGCCGCAACAATGGGTTTGATGGAGACCAAATCCTGCGGTTTGATCGTATCGGTTTCTTTCAGGCTCATCCGTTCCTTGGCGATACGCTCCATGCGGCTGAATGCCGTTTTCATGGCAACAGCCATCAGCTCGCCTACCGAACGAATTCTCCGGTTGCCAAGGTGGTCAATATCGTCAAAATTCTCATCGCCCACATACACCTTGATAAGGAATTTCATCGTGGCGATAATGTCATCTTTGGTCAGGGTATAATCCGCAAGAGGCGGGTTAAAGTCAAATTTTTTGTTGAGTTTGTACCGGCCAACTTTGCCCAAATCATAACGGCGGTTGGTAAAAAACATTCCCAAAAGCTCTTTTTCCGCAGCGTCAATCGTAATGGTCTCGCCCTGCATCAATATCGAGAATACTGCTATAAGGGCATCTTCTTTGGTCGGTTCGTCTCTGCCCTCTTTGGTATATTTTATTTCTTCCCGCTCAAAACAGTTGAGCAGCATCGTCGAATCAAGCGAGTAATTGGTTGACTTATCATCAGAAGGATCTTCCAGATCAACAAATTTAATCAGCTCAATAGACTTGATGTTGTTGGAGAAAATCGCGTCAACATCATGGGGATGCAATTTTTCCCCTGCCCGATACAGCTTCTTTTTTCCTTCGTTCTCATCAGTATGTTTGGTGTTTTTTTTCTCGGCAGTAATGTCTTTTACCCACACCGGGGCGGCAAGCACCCGTCCGGAAATTTTTTCCCTGATCTCACGTTCATCTTTCAGTTTAACGGTTTCGGTATTATAGAAAGCCCTGATAATTTCTTCCCGGCTTTCGTAACCCAGAGCGCGAAGGAAGATGGTGCCCAGTATACGTTTTTTCCGGTCTACTTTGGCGTAGATTAATTCCCGTTTCTGGTCAATTTCAAATTCCAGCCAACTGCCCCGATACGGAATAATCCGGGAAGAGTACACGCCTTTTTCATGGCTAAAGATAACGCCGGGCGAACGATGAATTTGCGAAACAACCACCCGTTCGGCGCCGTTTATAATAAAGGTTCCCCGCTCGCTCATGACCGGGATATCACCCATATAGATGTCTTTTTGTCGTATTTCACCGGTCTGCTGGAAGATTAAATTAACCCTTGCTTTAAGAGGAACCGCGTAGGTTACGCCTTTTTGCTTGCAGTCCAGTTCAGAAAGCTTTATGCCATCTTCATCAAAGAAGTAGTAATCATAGGTAAGCCTCATGTCCCCATTGGGACTATCTATTGGAAAGGTTGACTGGAACACTTCTTCCAGTCCCTGCAATGTTACCTTATCACCGTTTCTTACTTTTTCCCTTTGCAGAAAACGCTCGTAGGAGCATAACTGAATATCAATAAGATCCGGCAGCTCCATGACATCCTGAATATCTTTCCCGATGTACATTCGCTTGCTTGTTGATTTTCCTTTCGTCATTGCTCTCCCCTTCCATCAGACTTGTTAAAAATAGCTTTGGGGAAACCGATCAAAAGATCGATTTCCCCGAGTACAATTTGTCGCTCAAACCCGCAGAGTATTATACTCTACTGAATTTCAACTACACCGCCTGCAGCGGTGATAATTTCCTTGATCTTTGCGGCTTCTTCCTTGGAAACATTTTCCTTAAGGGGCTTGGGCACGCCTTCAACAAGGTCCTTGGCTTCTTTAAGGCCAAGATTGGTAACGGTCCTGACTTCTTTGATAACCGCAATTTTCTTTGCTTCATCAAACGATTTAAGGATGACGTTAAATTCGGTTTTTTCCTCAACGGCTGCTGCAGCTGCCGCTCCCGCTGCCGGGCCAGCTGCTACTGCCACAGGGGCTGCTGCTGAAACACCAAATTTTTCTTCCATCATCTTAACCAGTTCCGATACCTCCAGAACGGTCATTGAAGCAATCGCTTCCAGAATGTCTTCTTTTGTAGCTGCCATATTATCTTCTCCTTGATCAATGTTGAGTACTTCATACGAAATACTCTTTTTATATAAAACCGACAGGAACGGCAGCTTCGAACTGTTCGTTCGCCGAAGCCTGAAGGTCTATGTACGGTGATAGTACGCGCCTTTTACGGCACACACTATTTTTTGTCAGCGATGGCCTTAATCGTCCGTACCACCCGGGACGGAACATCGTTAAGCGCAGCGGCAAGATTCCGCGCAGGGCCATTCATGACCGACATGAGCATGGAAATAAGTTCCAGCTTGCCGGGCAGCTTCGAGTACGCTTCGGTCTGGGCGGCATCGTATACCGTTCCCTCAACAAGGGCACCCTTTACCTTCAGGGCCGGCGCCTCTTTGGTAAAATCAAAGAGTATCTTCGCTACCTCGTTTGAATCCCTGGGGGAAATCGCCACTGCCGTTGGTCCAACAAGATACGCCGACATATCCGGCGCCGAAAGCTGCTCAAAGGCAAGCCGGGCAAAGTTGTTCTTTACTACCTTGTAGTTAACTTCCTTGGCGCGAAGGTTTTTGCGCAAAGCGCTGATCTGTTCAACGGTAAGGCCGCGGTAATCGGTAAAGATAAAATCTTTTGCAACGCTCAAAGAATCTTTCAGTTCGCCGATAGCTTTGGTTTTACTTTCCTGTATTTTTTTCGCTATAATTGCCATAATAATTACTCCTATTCATCCGCGATGGAAACCCATACACCAGGTCCCATGGTTGAGGCTACAGAAATGGATTTTACAAATTCACCTTTGGCATCCGCAGGGCGTTTCCGTTTAATCTCGGTGACTACCACCTTAACATTTTCGGCCACCAGCTGCGGCTCCATCGAAACCTTGCCCACCGCAAGATGCACAACGCCGGTCTTGTCGGCGCGGAATTCGATACGGCCTTTTTTCAGTTCTGCCAACGCACCTTTCAGATCAAATGTTACCGTGCCGGTTTTGGGGTTGGGCATCAATCCTTTGCGTCCCAGCACCATACCAAGTTTACCGACATCTTTCATCATATCGGGAGTGGCAACCGCAACGTCAAATTCGGTCCAGCCGCCTTTTACCTTTTCGATAAGGTCATCGGCGCCCACATAAGCCGCGCCGGCATCCTGCGCTTCCTTTTCCTTTTCGGGCTTGCAGAACACCAGTATTTTCTTTTCGCCCCGGAACTGATTGGGCAGCACCACGGTGTCACGAACGGACTGGCTTTTCTTTAAGTTCAGCTTAACCGAAATATCCACTGTTTCATCAAATTTTGCAAAGGCCATGGTTTTAACCAACCCAAGCGCTTCTTCAAGGCCATAAATGGTGGTAGGGCTGTATTTTTTCAGGCTTTCGTTATATTTTTTTCCGTGTTTCATTTTTCCACCTCAACACCCATTGACCGCGCAGTACCCGCAATAATTTTCATGGCGGCATCCATATCATTGGCGGTAAGATCCGGCAATTTTGTCTTGGCAATTTCCTCCAGCTTAACGCGGGGAAGTTTGCCAACCTTAACCTTGTGAGGCTCTGCTGATCCTTTATCAAGCCCCATGGCTTTTTTGATCAAAACCGCAGCAGGCGGCGTCTTGAGGATAAAAGTAAACGATTTATCCGCATAGATCGTGATAACCACCGGGATGATAAGCCCCGGCTCCATGCTTTTGGTCCGATCGTTGAACTGCTGCACAAATTGCGGCGCGCTCACCCCGTGAGGCCCCAATGCAGGCCCAACCGGCGGAGCTGGCGTAGCCTTTCCTGCCGGACATTGCAGCTTTACATACGCTACAACTTTCTTCTTTGCCATTTTAAAACTCCTTTGTGGTTCAACAAGGCGGCAACAGCCTCTCCCACTTTTTTAACAAAAAAGCCTTTGGCTTTTTTGTTATATTTTCTCGACCTGTAGAAGATCGACTTCTACCGGTGCATTTCTGCCAAAAATACCAACCATTACCTTCAACTTGTTCTTTTCGGGATACACTTCATCAATAGTTCCGGTAAACGATTCAAACGGCCCATCAATAATTTTGACCTGCTCGCCCGGTGCAAAGCTCTGGCGGGCACGGGTTGGGCGTTCCCCTTTTATCTCGCCGGATTTCTGCAAAATGGTACGGGCTTCATCACTGCTGATAGGCTGAGGTTTGCGTCCGGCCGGTGTTCCCACAAAACCGGTAACACCCTGTATTTTCTTGATTTTGGAGCAGGGCACTTTCCAGCCCATATCAGCATCGGGAAGGTCCATTTCCACAAGAATATAACCGGGAAGAAATTTTCTGGTCAGCGTCCGTTTTTTGCCGTCTTTGACCTCGGTCACTTCCTCGGAAGGGATCTTCACATCGCGGACAACTTCCTTGTCAAGTTCCCCCATCTCGATCATCATGCGAATGGTTTTTTCTATTTTGTTCTCATAACCGGAATAGATATGCAGAACATACCAGCCTGTAGCCATTTTTTCCCTTTTAGAATATTGCTCTGATACCAAGAAGCAAAAGCAAATCTACCAAACCCAGGGCCGCCGCCACTATGATGGTAGAAATAATCACGACTTTTACCGAACTGATCACATCTTCTTTGCTCGGCCAAATCACTTTCCGGAGCTCAGCGTATGATTCCTTGCCAAATTGAATTATTTTCTTCATACTCTCCTCATTAATAAATGCCAGGCGGCTTAGCCGCTTTCAGGCGCAGCAGGCTTCGAACCCGCGACCTGCGGTTTTGGAGACCGCCGCTCTACCAGCTGAGCTATACGCCTTGTTTTTCCCACCCACTACTTTATTTTAGTCTCTTTGTGGAGCGTATGCTTCCTTTCAAAGGGACAATATTTCTTGAACTCCAGCTTTTCCTGAAGATTCCGGCGGTTTTTGCTGGTCGTATAATTACGCCGTTTGCACTCGCCGCACTGCAGGGCTATTAGCTCGACCACTTGTTTTTTGCTTGCCATACATCAACCTCTCAAATATGCTTCATAGGGCTAAATCCCTTAAAAATGCGGGTTTTTGCCATGAAAACCCCTATTTTTACCCCCCTGCAGGGGGTCTCGCCAGCCCTCAATCAGAATCGAACTGATGACCTCATCCTTACCATGGATGTGCTCTGCCAACTGAGCTATAAGGGCATAGACCCCACAACCAACGGTTTTGGGGACAACACTGCGAATTTACACATCTTAGAAAAAATACTAAAAAAAGGCAACTTTGTCAAGGGCTTATCGATTATTTTTTACTTTTTTATGCCCATAATGTATTGACCTTTTTGGGCATATTACGGTAAACTGGGGCTGCAAGCCCAGATGGTGGAATTGGTAGACACGCTAGTTTCAGGTACTAGTGCCTTCAGTGGTATGGAAGTTCGAGTCTTCTTCTGGGCAGATAAAAAAAGGTCCCGTCCGTTAGGATGGGGCCTTTTTTTTATCTGCATCAGAACAGAAGAATAATCACAACGGCCTTGTGAAAATAATACTTTCGAGCGGCAGGGTTTCCGTACTGCCATCGCTCCACCTTACTTGTACCTGTGTGCCGGAACGACCAAGTATTTCTGCTTGGCCGCTTTTGCCAAGATAGGGATTTCCCTCAACGTGGCGCGTTCTTGACATATTTTCGAAATCGCCTATTCTCGCATTCGATCTGGTGTTGCCATCATAAAAACGGACATCTGCGGTACCGTCGCTGTGCAAAACGGTTATTTCCGCCAGGTAGAAATCATCTGAGGACCACTCGGCAAATACACTGCCGCCTACAGCAAACTGCTCCGTAGCCGCGGCTGCCGTCGGCTGCTGTTGTGCCGGATCTGTGGCCGCTGCCGGGGCTTGTGGCGTTGTCGGCGGCGCTGCCGGGGCTGGTGGCGGTGCTGCCGGGGCCGGGGCCGCTGGGGCTTGTGGTGTTGCCGGCGGCGTTGCAGGGCTTGATGCGGCGGGGGCGCTTCTCTCTGCGTTTGGATGTTCGGGGAGTACGCCTGCCACAACCAGAAAACCGGGAATTGTAAGAGCAAGCATGATAAGGAAAAGGGCGGTTTTTCTGTTTCGCCAGGCTTTAAAGGTGAAGAAGAAACCAGCTGCCAGCACTATCAAATAAAGAATGCCGGGGAATGATGCCGCACCAAACAGATTGTTGTATATCCAGCCTACGGTTAAACCAGCACCTATGCCAGCCACAAGACCGAAAACAACCGATAAAAATGCGCCTCTTTTGTCATCCTCCATTATATCTTTCAATTTTTTTAGATTTCCCTTGGCTTTTTCATTTCCCTGAGAGGCGGCACTATTGAGATATTCTTTGGCTTTTTTATAATTCTGCTTTACACCCCTGCCGTCACGGTATTTAACGCCTAAATTGTTTAACGCGTCTATATTACCTTGTGCGGCCGCTTTGCTTGTTAAATTAAAACTGGTATATTCGTTCTGTTTAACACCCCAGCCGCTGTCATATAAAACGCCAAGATTGTTTTGCCCTTCCGCATTCCCCATGCCCGCTGTTTTTTCCCATAGATAGGCGGCTACAGCATAATTTTTAGCATTATATTCTTTAATTGCATGAGCGTTAAACTCTCCAGCGCTGGGCTTATAACTGATTCCCAGTTTTTCCAGATTTACCAAAGGGCCTGTCATTACGCCTTCTTTATTGGCATAATCTGTACAACCCAAAAGTACGCCTGTTTTATAATCGTTAATCGCCTCTTCTTTTTTGCCTTCTTTTTCGAATACTTCGCCGCGTTGTCTGTAATAAGAACCTAAAAGAGCAATATGCGCATATTCATATTGATCTCCTTTTTTATCTAAACCGGTGTATCCATCATACTTGATGGAATTGTATATATCTTTTATTGCCCCGTTAACATCTCCACTATCACTTTTCGCCATGCCTGAACGGGAAAAATTTATACTTAAATGGAGAGCACAATGAGATATACTATCCTGCAGCTCATCAAAACTTTTCTGGTCATCATCGTTTATGTTTTGGCTTATGATGTTATCGGCATAATCGGCCCACTCAGGGCTTTTCAAAGTGTCAATATACTTAATAAACAATGCAGATGCTTCATCATATTCCTTTGCGTCCTGTAATCCCCAGGCTTGTTTATGAAGGGCACAAATATTGTTATATGCTTCATAAATATTTTTCCCGCTCGATCTGCGTGATGAACCGCCTGATCCTGACGAAGAATAACTGCTTGAAGATGAATCATCATATTGGACCAAAATGTAACCGTGACCATTACATCTATAACAAGGATCATCAGGTGCTCCAACAAATTTCCCTGATCCGCCGCAGCTCGAACAAGTTTCTTTTCTCTCTGCCATAAAAATCCCCTTCTGTTTGCCTGATCATATTGCATACGATCAGGCTGGGTAGTTTACCCGTTCATTATCTCTACGAACTGGCTGACCACATCAACGATATAATCCCGAAGCTGCGCATGACCTGTGTTTGAAAAATCCATGTTTGCAGCCCTTTCTTTCGCTATTTCCCGCTGTCTGGCGTAATACTTATCAACAGACTTTTCTGTGTAGTGCTGATAATCCATTGCCTGCAAACCTGCACTGGTTATATGTCCATATTTGGCATCCATCTCTTTTCTTTCTGCTATAAATGAGCGAATAATATTCATTATACTCATTTCCATTCTAATCATGAAGTACCCATTAACCCCGTTTTTGTCTACTTCATACGAAGAATTGCCTCCGCTTTTCATGTTGATATGGAAGAATGACCATGTGGATGCCTCACTTGCACCATCAGCTTCTCTCAAATTTATGTTTTCAATATCAATGTAATAGTACGATTCCACCGGACAGTTCTTTCTATTGGGCGGCTGGGGAATAGTAACAAACCGTTTGTTGGTTATTACCACGGTTACATTCCATGTTTTTAATCCGATAGCCCTGGCTATCAGGTTTTTGGGCGGTTTTACGAAAATAACTTCTTCTCCGTCTTCCAGGTTCAATGAGGTTTCGACCTTTGTTCCTTCATCAAATTTTACGATTGCCATAATGTTCTCCTTGCGGTCTTTCCCGCCGTCTAATATAGTGGAAAGGTCATAAGTACCAATATAAACACATTTTTTGTCATTGCTACCTACGAAAATAGGTAGGTTTGGCCTTTTTTAGAAGTTTTTGACCTGTTAACATTGGTAGGAAAGTGATAATATATGGAAATGAAACGATGCTCCATATCGAAAATCGGTGTTTTTTTGTTTCTTGCCCTTCTAGTGCCGTCCGGTTTCCTGCCGGTTGGCGTTTTTGCCCAGTCTGCTGCAACAGAAGTTGCTACTGCTTCTGTTGCCAGCCTTACCGACGGCGTTACGGTGCATTACTATACGACTCTCCATGAAGCGTTACGTGCTTCAGCAAATACGGCTGCAGCCGATGATTCTCCGAACGAAATCACCATTCTGGCGGATATTGTTTTAAACGAGCCTTTATTGATTGAGGATGGAGTGCACTTAAGGCTTGCAGCGGGAAACGCCAATGTAACCATACGGCGCGGCGATAATAATATAAAATATCCTGTTATTTGGGTAAAGGGAGAAGGAGCAAGCCTTCACCTGGGAAAACCCGGCATGGAATATGCATTGTTCATTGATGGCGGCTATTTAGACAGCGGCATTGAGGCTCATGCGCCTCTGGCTGCGCTTTCAGGGCCTGATGCAAAACTGTATATGTATGACAAGGTGTTTCTGCAAAACAATTATAACAACGGCGATGTATCGTTATCCAGCTACTTTGAAAACGGAGGGGGCGTAATAATTCGTACTGCCGGGGATCTGGGTAATCAACAGGCACAGTTTGTTATGAAAGGCGGAACCATCAGGGGAAATACCAATAATGTTCCAACGTATATGGCTTATGGGGGTGCTGTGCAAATTGTCGCTTATGGCATCTTTATAATGGAAGGCGGCATGATTATGGATAATACCGCAAGGGTCACCGGCGGTGGTGTTGCGGTAGGCGGCAGAGGGACATTCAAAAAGACCGGCGGTATTATTTATGGGAAAAATGCTCCTCCGGGATATCGGAATACTGCGGTAGAAGGAGTTGGCAAAACTAAAACCCTGGGTCATGCGGTTCGTGCGGCGCCTGGCGGCGATGTATTCTACTACAGAAATGACACCATTGCAGAAAACGATTGCCTTACTTATACGGGCGCGTCAAGAGGAGGGGGTACCTTTGGCGAAGGGGAAAAATGGGATAATTCCAATAAAGCGCTGTGGCGCAGGATATGTATCATTATATTCACTGCTTTCGCAATTGGCATTCCTGTTTTTTTAACG
The DNA here is from genome assembly GCA_009784775.1 of Treponema sp. Classification (GTDB taxonomy): domain Bacteria; phylum Spirochaetota; class Spirochaetia; order Treponematales; family Breznakiellaceae; genus WQXQ01. Next base: position 14,572 of record WQXQ01000029.1, on the reverse strand, counting down.
GTAATGAGAAGTGTCCAGAAGAAACAGATTGAAAAATTATTAATGCAGAATCACGCACCAGAAGTTAATCTGGAAAACATGGGTTTGTCCCCCAGAGAAAAAGATGTTTGCAAATTGCTCTTAACAGCTCTTTCATTAAAACAGATCGCCTTTACCCTGAAAATTTCCTATTCAGGGGTTAATTTTCATGTAAAAAATATATATGGAAAACTGGGCTTTCACAGCCGGGAAGAGTTAATGGTAAAAATGAGAGCAGATACACAATGAAAAAAGTTTTGTTGTTGTTTTTATTAATGGTGCCAATGGGGGCAGGCGCTCAGACCGCAAGCCGCAGCGACGGCGTTACGGTGTATTACTATGCGACTATCCATGAAGCCATTAAAGCGGTTGGCGGCGGATCGTCTCTGTACGTGCCGGATGAAATCACCATTCTTACAGATATCATTTTAGATGAACCATTAATTGTTGAAGACGGTATACATATAAGGATTGTATCGGGAAATGCTGATGTAACTATACAGCGCGGCAGCAAAAATATTGGATATCCTGTCATTTGGGTAAAAGGAGAAGGCGCAAGTCTTCATTTGGGGAAACCGGCTGCGTATGAGCAGCCTGGTATGGAAAATGAATTGTTCATTGATGGCGGATATTTAGATAACGGCATTAAAGCTCATGCGCCTCTGATTGCGCTGAGCGGACCGGATGCAAAACTGTTCATGTTTGACAAAGTGTTTCTGCAAAACAATTATAATAACGGAGATGTTCCGGGGAACAGCCATTATCAGAACGGCGCAGGGGTAAATATTCGTACATACCCTGAAAATTCCGGGCGGCAGGCGGAATTCATCATGAAAGGCGGAACCATTCGCGGAAATACCAATGATGTACTGAGCAGAGTTGCAAAAGGCGGCGGTGTGTTGATCCGCGGTTTTGGTATTTTTACCATGGAAGGCGGTGTGATTAAAAATAATGCTGCGCAAATGACCGGCGGAGGCTTTCACTCAGACAGCAGAGGTTCACTAAAAAAAACCGGCGGAATCATTTATGGAGCAAATGCGCCTGCGGGGTTTCAAAATACTGCTCTGGAGGGAATCGGCAAGCCCGCAAACTATGGTCATGCGGTATCCATATCCATTATCGATCATCAATTTTTCCAGTACAGAAATGATACCGTTACGGGAAACGAATATCTTAGTTACACAGGCGCACCGGAAGGAAACGGCATCTTTGGCGAAGGGGAAAAATGGGATAACTCTGATAAAAATATTTGGCGGCGCTTATTTATCATTATTCTATTTGTTTTATTGTTTGCCATTCCCGTTTTTATGATAATATGGAAACTAACCTTTAAAAAACAAATAGAAAAAGTACTTAAAAATAATCCTGCACCAAAAATTGATTTTGAAAATATGGGGCTGTCACCCCGGGAAAAAGAAATATGCGGTTTGCTTCTGACAGAATTATCCATTAAACAGATCGCCTATGCGCTGAAAATAACCTATTCCGGAGTTAATTATCATATAAAAAATATATATCAAAAACTTAATATAAATAAACGAGCTGAATTGTTTATTAAATTTTGAAAACGTCCTCAAACGCATTATTTTTCAATCCGGCAGGTTTCAAGTTCGCGCAGGCGTTTTTCGTCAAGGGTGATGTGCAGATTTTTTTCCTGAGTGGGTATTACCAGTCCCTTGGGGCCGTTTTTGGCGCGGCGCAGGTATTTTACCGGGGTGTAAAATAAATCGCCTGCGCTGTTGTTCCGTCCTTTTGAGTAAAAAAGAGCCAAATTGCCGGCATCCAAAAGAATTTCCAGGGGAACTGTTTTGCCGGCGCGGTGTTTGATAAATACATACGAGCCGGGATAGTCCCGCGCGTGGAGCCACAGGTCGCTGCCTTTGACGTGGCGGCGAAGCAAGGCATCGTTTTCCGCTGCGTCTCTGCCCACGATGATGAGCCAATCGCCGCGCTGGAAAGAAAGGCCGGGGCTGCGCCCTTGGCGTTTTTTGTCCTGCGCTACAGAAGTGGCTTTTGCGCTGCCTGTCTTCAGGAGACGCGCCTCCCGAAGGAGACGCGCCAACACCAACGGGTTGTTTTCGGCAAGCAGTAACTCCAGCCTTTGCTCGATTTTTTTGAGTTCCTGTTCGCCGGCTGCAATTTCCGCCTGAATGTTTGCAAGGCCTTTTTTCGCTTTTGCATATTGCTCGTAATACACTTCTGCCTGAGCGGATGGGCTTTTATGCGGGTCAAGTTTTATGCGGATTGTGCCGGCCCCGGCAGCAAAAAAATTGTCTGCATTAAGCCATTCATCACCCGGCTTAATTGTCGCAATATTGGCAAGGATAATATCCCCATATTCCCGCAGGTGATCTGCGTTTGTAAATTCCGTTTCTTTTGCCCGCAGCCGCTCAAGCGCCGCCTGCAAACGCCCCATACTGCCTTCGCAGTTCCGCCGGGCCTGTTCCCGCAGCGCCTCCAAAGAAAGGGCGCCGCCCTGTTCCGCATACAACGCATCGATTTTTTCGTTAAAGGAATTCGTTCCCGGCAAATCCCTAATTGCATATTCACGGCGTTCATTGCCGCCGGTTTCCCCGGGAGCATAATGCCCGCCGCTTATTTCCCCTTTTTTGGGCAGGCGGCGCATTGCGTCCAATATGATCCCGTCTTTATCGGTAACAATGCAATTTGCCGCATTGGACCACAGCCTGATGTACACCAGAAAACGGTTTTCTCCCCGCCGTATCGACAGCCGGATAATGCGGTTATCACCCAACTGCACGGCTTCTTCTATCCAGCCGTTGACAATGCGGGAATTAAGGAATTGGGCAAAGCGCAATGGTTTATCGCTTTTGGGAAAAGATTTAAATGTTTCGTGCATACGGCAGGCACCGGGGCTTAGAGCAATAAGCAATTGTCTGGTAACGCCTTTCTTGTGCACCCGCAAACCGATAACATCAAAAGCACTTTGAACCGCACTCTGAATCTGCGCCCCCGCCAGATCAAGCTCTTCAAGAACTAAGTCAATTTCTTTCCAGTTTAAAGACATAATTCCCTTTTCATCTCGCCAAGACGCAAAGATCACAAAGAACGCAAAGTAAAGATAAGGAAGGAGGAAGGGAAACCGCGTTATTTCTTAATACGCCGCCACCCACTTTTCTTCCCCTTTGCGATCTTCGCGTCCTTCGCGCCTTTGCGTGATGAAATTCGAAAAAAAACCTTAATCATTCGGGAGGCCGAAGAAGCGATTGGCGTTTTCCCAGAGTTGGGCTGTCAGCGCTTCGGGATCCATCTCCAGCATTTTCGCAAGGTACATGGCTGTTTCCGGCAGGTACTTGGGCATATTCCGCTTGCCTTTTTGTCCGGTTGGCACCATAAACGGGCTTTCGGATTCGATAAGGATACGCTCCAAAGGCACTTCGGGAATGGTTTCATGGAGGTTGCGGGCGTTTTTATAGGTAAGGTTACCGGCAAAGGAAAAATACAGGTTGAGCTTTCGGGCTTCTTTTGCGTAAGCGGCATCCTCGGAATAGCAATGCAATACACCACCCCTGGCCGGCAGACGGTCGCGGAGTATTTCCAGCACATCACGGCCCGCATCCCGATTGTGGATAATGACGGGCATATTAAACTTGGATGCAAGATCCAGTTGGGTGATAAATAGTTCGATCTGGGATTTTTTGTCGCCAAACTTGCGGTAGTAATCCAGGCCGATTTCGCCAATGGCAACAACCCTGGGGAGTTGTACACTTTGTTCGATGGTTTGCTGCCAGTTCCTTCCCGGATTTTGCACTTCCGACGGACTAACGCCAACAGCATGGTATACATTCGCTGTTGATTTGAGATTTTCGTATACTTTCGCAAAGTCATGGAGACTGTTGCAAATGGAAACGACCCGGTTTACCGAAACCTGGCGGGCTTCCTGTATAACAATAAGCTGCTCAATGGGGTCTTCAACAATAAGCCCCAAATGGGCGTGAGTATCAAAATACTGCATCGCTTTAATCCAAAAGATGTGATAGGTACTTTCCAAACTGGATACTTCATTATAATACAGTTTCCGGCCAGAGTCAAGGAAAAAGTGCGTTTATTGTCTCTAAAACCTTCCCTGCATTGCCGACATCATATTTTCGGGGTTTTTGCCGTGTTTTGCCATTTTTTTCATCATTACACGCATTTTTTCGAACTTTTTGAGGAGGCGGGCAACTTCGGCGACCGAGGTACCGGAGCCTTTTGCTATGCGGCTGCGGCGGGGGGGACCAATTATCAGGTGATTTGCCCGTTCTTTGCGGGTCATTGAGGAAATAATCGCCTCCTGTCGTTTAAGGTCGGCCTTGTCAATATCATCCTCGCTTATCTGGCCCTGCATACCGGGGATCATTTCCAGCATCGACTGGAGGGAGCCCATTTTCTTTATCGAACGAAGCTGGGCAAGCCAGTCTTCAAGGGTAAAGTTCTCTTTCTCCATTTTTTTCTGGAGTTCCAGGGCTTCTTTCTGGTCAATGACTTCCTGAGCCTTTTCCACCAGGCTGACCACATCGCCCATGCCCAGGATGCGGCCTGCAATGCGCTCAGGGTGAAAGGGCTCAAAGTCTTCGGGTTTTTCGCCGGTGCCGGTAAACTTGAGCGGCTTGCCGGTTATGGTTTTAAGCGAAAGGGCCGCGCCGCCTCTGGTGTCTGAATCAAACTTGGTCAGCACCACACCGGTTAAGCCGATTTTTTCATCGAAGGTTTTGGCGATGTCTACGGCGGACTGGCCGGTCATGGCATCGGCAACAAGGAGCATTTCATCGGGCTGGGCGGCTTCTTTAAGCCGGGAAAGTTCCGCCATCATCACTTCGTCGATTTGCAGGCGGCCGGTAGTGTCGACGATGAGCGTGTCGATACGGTTTTGTTTTGCCCAGGCCAGCGCGTTGGCGTATACCTTTACGCTGTCTTTTGCCCCTTCTTCCCGGTGAACCGGCACATCGATCTGTTTGCCCAATACGGCAAGCTGTTCCATGGCGGCGGGGCGTATCAGGTCGCAGGCAATAAGCAGGGGCCTGCGGCCTTCTTTTTTCAGGCGCAGGGCCAGTTTGGCGGAGCTGGTGGTTTTACCGGAACCCTGCAAGCCCAGCATCAACACAGTGGAAATAACATCCGGTCCCCGCAGTTTCAGTTTTTGTTCTGCGATATCATCGCCGCCTAAAAACGAAACAAGTTTATCGTGTACGATTTTAACAAACTGCTGACCGGGATCCACGGCGCGCAGTACCTTTTCGCCTTTGGCTTCTTCGATGGTTGCATTGACAAAACGCCGCACTACGCGCAGGTTAACGTCTGCTTCCAAAAGCGCCATCTTGATTGCATCAACGGCATCTTCAATATTTTTTTCGCTGATGGTTGATTTTCCGGCAACAAAGCGCAGCGCGTCGGTAACTTTTTGCGTCAATTTGTCAAACACTTTTTTTCTCCCTTAGTAGCCCAGTCCGTCCAAAAAACTTTCCAGAAAATCAAGCGGCTCTACTTCGCGGTTTAGAATGCTATAGAGTCCTGTGGCAATGGGCATTTTGAGACGATGTTTATCGACCAGCATATTGACATATTTTGCCGCGACAACGCCTTCCGGCAGATAGCCAATTTCGTTTATCCGCGCAAGCAGTTCCTCAATATTACTGAACGGCTCAAGGATTTTTTTCTCGATTATTTCTTTGCCAAAACGCCGGTTCCTGCCCAAAATGGAACGGCAGGTAACATCCAGATCACCAATGCCTGAAATGGAGGAAAAGGTTTCGGGATGGGTAGCGCCCATCGCCATGCCAAGAATTTGTATCTCGTTCAGGCCGGCGGCAAGCAATAGGGACTCGGTTCCGTCTCCAAAAACATTCGCTCCGCTGGGAATGCCGGGGGTGCCATTTTCGCTCATGGTTTTTAAAGCATCCAGCATACCAAAGGCAATAGCGATAACGTTTTTTGCGGCGGCAGCTACCTGAACGCCCCGCACGTCAAACGAGGGAAACACAAACAGTCCCTTGCTTTTCAAGAGGTCGCGGAAACGGAGCGCGTTTCGGGCATTTTCGCTGGCGGCGATAAGGCCGGTAATTTTTCCATCCGAGACTTCCTCGGCGTGACTGGGCCCGGCGATGTATACCAGCGATTGCCGGTAAAAGCCCGGCAGATAATCTTCCAGCGTTTCCAGAATAAGCCGGGGGCCTTTTTCCGTTGCCAAAAAGCCTTTGGTAAGCACGGCAATGGCGGTTTCCCCTTCCTGAATCGAAGGCACTGAAAGAATTTTTTTGACCGTTTGCAGCAGGTACAGCGAAGGAACTGCCAAAATAAGGTATTCCCGCCCGGAAACTGCTTCGACAATGTCTGAAGTGGCTGTTAGATTTTTCGGCAGCATGATACCCGGCAAGTACCGGATATTCTGATGACGTTGATTGATATCGTCTCTGGTATCTTCTTCAAGACTCCAGACAACAACATCTTTTCCTTTTTCGGCAATAACCTTGGCAACTGCGGTACCCCAGGCGCCTGCTCCTATAACTGCGGTTTGTGCTGTCATACCTGATCATTATGGCACATACTGATTTTTTGCTCAACTGTCAGTGCCGGGTAAAGTAAAATCTCTGGCGATATTTGCCGCTTCGTCAAAATCGCTGTGCAATAAATGCTCGGCAAGGGTATTTAACATTTCCCTGACCGGGCGCGACCAGTTCCTTTTCTTAAGATCAACCACCACATCTTTGGCGGCTTTTTTATCGTATACCGTACAAGCTGCCCTGAAATAGAGCAATTCTTCCTGTAAATATATCCAATCGTCTTCTATGACGACATCATCATCTTCCGATTCATGGGGAGTGATTCTTTTGATCACGGCCCGCAGCTTGTCCAGGAAAGACGGCGTTTCGGCTGTTATTACCGCGATATTTTGTTCCCGCCCTGCCATTTCCAGCTTGCGCGCAAAACCGGAAAGTTCTATTTCACCGATATTCGCAAGCGCGCTTTTTATCGCATGGGTGCTAATGGTATATAAGCGTAAATCTTCATCCCCGGAAACACCGCGTTTTTTGTATAACTCTTCCAGTACCGCTATGGTTTTTTCCGCGTCCCGCATAAAAATGGTTGCCAATTCCGGATCGATGGAGACCGGTGCATCAACGGCCGTATGTTTTTCCAAACTATTCTTTCGCGCAATCTCAAGCACTTCCGGCGGCTGTATGTCGCGTATCAGCTTGTTCAACGTAACATTTAGCTGGCGTATGTCTACCGGCTTGGAAATAAAGTCATCAAAGCCGTTTGCCATGAACATTTCCGCCTGTCCCACCACCGCATTTGCGGTCAGCGCAACAATGGGACGCTTATACCCCCATTCGCGCATAATTTTTGTCGCCTCAACACCATCCATTTGCGGCATCATGTGATCCATAAATATAATGTCATATTCGCTGCCTGCTTTGATTTTATCAATTGCCTCTTGGCCGCTCTCGGCAGTATCTATTGACAATTCATACGGCGACAGCAGCCCTTTGGCGACATACAGATTCGTTTCTACATCATCTACAACCAGAACTTTGCCGTAGGGCATTGGCTCACGCACTACTTGCGTGGCCTTTGGCTGCGAGGCGCCGGAGAAGCGGAATTGCTGGATATTTTCGGCCAGGTCCTTGCCCAGCGGACCAATGCCGGCAGGTTTCTGCGACACATATACCGTAAATGTTGAACCTTTACCCAGTTCACTTGCCACCAGAATTTTGCCGTTCATCAGCTGAACCAGACGATTGGTAATACTCATGCCAAGCCCGGTACCTTCGGTCAAGCGGTTGGCGGATAAATTAAAGCGGGAATATTCGTCGAATAACGTTCGCACCTGTGCCGGTGACATACCCTGCCCTGTATCACGCACGGTGAATATAATTGACACAAATGGTTCTTTTACCCTGTCTTCATATTTGGCGGCAACCGACAGTTTAACCTCGCCATTTTCTGTATATTTAAACGCATTGCTCAATACATTGTTCAAAATTTGTTTGATGCGTAATTCATCGCCAATCAATTCCGCCGGTACAAAAGGATCCACCTGCAGCTTAAAAGTGATTTTCCTGCTGCCAATGCGCATTTTGTTCAGCTGCACCGTATCGTGCAGCAGACTTGCCATATCATATTTGGCCGGCATCAATTCCAGCTTGCCTGCTTCAATTTTGGAAAAGTCGAGTATATCGTTGATAATACCAAGCAGTGAATACCCCGAATGGTATATCATGCTTAATGCTTCGGTGGTTTCTTCCGGGATCGTTCTCTTTTGCATTTGAATTTCGGTAATACCCAGGATTGCGTTTAACGGTGTACGGATTTCGTGACTCACTGTGGCAAGGAAGTTGCTCTTTTGCTGGCTCAGGATGTTGGCTTTTTGTTTTGCCACATCAATCCGAATCAAAACGATAACCAATGACGCTGCCATCAGCATACCCAGTATGCTCAGAAGCAGCCCTATATCTTTCACTTCACTAAAATAATCGCTGGCGTGCGTAATAATAGCCATATACCAGCCGTTATTCAGTTTTCGGACAAAAAGTATGGATGCATTTCCCCGGTAATCTATCACTTCCCGCTCTGAAATTGCCGTATGTTCTCTTAATTCGGCTTCAATGGCAACACCATCATTCATGTGACGCAGCGCTCTGCCAATATACGACGGATGGGGATGCGCTATCACATTAAACTCCCTGTCCAGCAGTATCCCATAGCCGCCTTCAGCGATACAGGTATCTACGGCATATCGCCTAATCCGGTCAAGCAGTATATCCAGACAAACCACTCCCAGCGGACGGCCTTCATCATCAAAAATACGCCGCGTATAGGTTATGCCAATCGTATCAATCGATAAAATATTATACGGTTCCGTTATGCCAACGTCTCCGTTCGCCGCAACAGCCGCCTTATACCAGGGACGCTCTTTGGGCATATAATCATCCGGCGGCGTCCAGTCAAGACCATTGACAAATTTTCCGTCAAATACATCAAAATAGCCATACACGCCGGTAGCATATGCCATAAGGTTATTATTGGCGCGCACGTAATTGCTCATTCTTTGCATATAGTTTTCCATTACGTTAAAATCACCAATCTCCATAATTATGGTACGGATCGTTTCTGCTATATTCGCCAGCGCCGCCTGCGGTTCCAGAAGATCGGCTGCAATATTAGCCTGCGTATAATCAATAGCGGCATTTGCTTCGTTTGCCATATGACGATGGACAATATTACTCATGAAGAGATAACTTACCAATACCATGGCAGAAAACGCAAGCACTACAAATAATATTTGCGCATAGAGCGGACGCATTGTCCGCGTTTTGTGTATGTAAGACTCTGCTATTGACCTAAACATGTATAAACCTCCAGAAATCGATCTTTTACTTCCAGAAACACATCCACTATATTCGGATCAAAGTGAGCGCCTGACGCCGCTTTGATGATATATTCCGCCTGATCGTGCGTAAATGCTTTTTTGTAAGGCCGTACTGAAACAAGCGCATCGTATACATCGACAATTGCCAGTATGCGCCCCTGCAGCGGAATGGCGGCACCCTTGAGCTTGCGCGGATACCCTGTACCATCCCAGCGTTCATGGTGATAGCCTGCGAATAATTTTGCATGGCGCAAAAACGCTTCATCACCCGTTCTGAGAATGATTCGCTCAATATTGCGCTCCCCTTCCAGGGCATGCGTTTTCATTATTTCGTATTCTTCTTTGGTTAACTTGGCAGGCTTATTAAGAATTAAATCCGAGATGGCAATTTTACCCACATCGTGCAAACGGGCGGATGAAGCGGCTATATCCATATCCCAGTGGCGCAATTCATCCACATACACCCCGCGTTCCATTAACGCGTTCATCAGTATTTTTATGTATGCGGTTGTACGCTCTATGTGCCCGCCCGTTGACAGGTCACGGCTTTCAACCATATCCGCCATAACATACACGATACTGTTTTGCAGCCGCTGTAATTGTGTTGTTCGATCATGGATCATTTCATCAATACCCAAGTGGGTTTTGATACGATTCTGCAGCACCGCGGCTGCAAATGGCTTCATGATAAAATCGACCGCGCCCATTTCAAAACCGCGGGCTTCAACGGAAACATCGGCCAGGCTGGTCAGAAATATAACGGGTATGCTTGCGTATGCATCGCGGGATTTTAATTGCTGCAATGCTTCAAACCCGTCCATTCCGGGCATATCTATATCCAGTAAAATTAAATCGGGCGCAACCTTTTCCAGCAGCGCAAACATTTTTGCGGCAGACGGCAGAGTCATAACAGAATACAGGCCCTCTAATGCGCTATCCGCCATTGCGAGATTGGTGTCGCTGTCATCCACTACAAAAATCGTCTTCATTACACTACATTCTCATCACTTTTTGACAAACTGTTCTAAAAACCGGAAAACCCTCCGTAATCTGGTTACACCTCTATCCATCCCTCCTTCTATATTAATAGTAATGGGTAATGGGGGAATTCGCAAGCTCTTTTTTGTGACAATATATCGATTTTTTGCTATATTTAAGCTATGTTTTTGATTACCGTAAATCCCCGTTTTGGGGACATGGACGTGCTGGGGCATATCAACAATACGGTGCCGGTAGGCTGGTTTGAACTTGCCCGAAACCCGCTTTTGAAGGTATTTGACCCCGATTTGGAGTTCAAACGTGAAAAATTCCCGCTTATTATAGCCCATACGGACTATGATTATGTGGGACAGCTGTATTTTCAGTATGAAGTGGAGATAAAAACCTGGATTAGCCGCATTGGAACCAAGTCATTTACCGTATATCAGGAGGCCTGGCAGCAGGAAAGGCTCTGCGTCAAGGGTAATGCGGTACTGGTTCACTATGATTTTAACACTGAAACCTCAACACCTATCCCGGAAGACAAGAAAAGGCTGCTGGAGGAGCATTTGCTCCCCATTCCTCACGCAAAGGCGCCAAGGCACGAAGAACGCCAAGGTTAAAGAATGAAGGAGTATTTAATAGTATTTCTCTTTCACAAAGCGGAACATATACATTTGCTTCAAGACCGCAAGGCTACACTATACCGCCAACATTAACCATAACAGTTATAAATACTGGAAATCAGCCTACAGGTGAATTAACCGTTTATTATTTATTCACAGGAGGAACCAACTTTACAGTTTCATCGGAAACACTTGCAAGTATTGCACCTTCAGAAACGGCAACATTTACTGTTTCGCCAAGAATTGGCCTTGCGATAAATTCTTTTTCTGCAACTTTAAGAGTTAACAACAATGGCAATAGTTTTGGGGCACAATTTGCAGTTAATTTTTCTGTAACAGAATACAAACCGATGTTTTATTGGGGTACTTATTGGCCTGAATGGTCAACAACTGAAAACGGTCAATTTACTCCGATTAACATTGATCATTTGGCAAGGTTACTTAATGGAGAAATTACTACAAGCCAGCATTGGCCAGAATATGAAGGTATGGTTCATGATGGTATTTCAGGAGATGAGGGAGGAAAAGGAATTGGAATACTACATATAAATTCTCATGAAGATACGAAACAGTCCACATTATCACTTACAGGTATAGGTTATATATTTTTTATAACACCTAATAATGTGCAAGAAATTATGATTGCTGGATTTCCATCAATGAGTGCTTTTGTGAAAGAAATAGTTGTTATTGAGGGCAATAGTTATTTCATATATTATATGTCAACTGCAAATAATGATCAGGCTGGATTTGATTTAAATCTTATTTACGAATAAGATAAAAAGATGATTGGCACCCATACCACAAATCCTCTAAACACTGTATACTGCTCATAATTATGCAAATCTACGGAACCAGAAAATGTAAGCTGACCAAAAAGGCTGAACGATTTTTCCGCGACAGGGGTATACCATACCATTTTGTTGATCTCACCGAACATCGCCTGTCGCAGGGGGAGCTGGACAATATACGCCGGGGAATTCCCAGGGAAGAAAGTCTTATTGATACGGAAAGCGCGTCTTTCAAAAAACGGGGGATGGCCTACATGGACTACAACGAAGCGGAAGAAATTCTCCGCGACCCTCTTCTGTTGCGTACACCCATTGTGCGGGAAGGTTCCTGCGTCGCAATCGGTGATAACGAAACGGCATGGAAAGCTATAGCTGGGGAGAAGAAATAAATTTACTCCCGTTTTTTAGCACGAAGCTCACGGGGGACACAAAGGCACGGAGGGAACTATAAACACAATCCCTAGAATTAAACCGCTTTCTTTATGAAAGTCTTGTTCCGATTGCTTTACCGATTTTTGCGGGCGGTCTCAAGTCCCTTTATTGCTGAATTACTATTAGGGTTAATCCGCAAAGCCGCTTCATAGTCTTCAATTGCCAGATCAAAATTTCCTTTCCTACAGTATGTATCTCCACGTAAAACAAAGAAAGAAGAATTATCGGTAAAAAAATTATATGCAACATTAAGGTCTGCAATAGCCTGATCATAATTACCTCTTTGCATATATATATAAGTACGTAACTGGAGACTCTGGAAGTGATCTGGTTGTATATCAAGTGCAGCGGTCAAGTCTGACATGGCCATATCAGCATATTTTTGCGCCTTCTTACTATTTAAATTTCTACTTTCAAAAGAGATTGCCCAATGTAATCGGCCACGAATAATATAAGCCTCTCCTAAATTACTGTTTATACTAAGCGCACGATCCAATTCTCGAAAAATCTTATTCTTATTTAAAATCCAGCCCAATTCCGTATTTGTTTTTGAACTTAAGATGTTTTTAGCCTGGTTCAAGTGAATAAGAGCTTTTTCTGTTATTGCAGGAGCTGCAATACTATTTAATAAACCAGTACTTACCAACACTGTATCATCAGGCTGTATACGTACAATGTAAAGAGCAAGGAGCTGTGAAGTACGTACATCAATGGCTCGTAAAGAAATCTGGTTGAAATCTGCAAAACGGCTGAAATTTCCTGTAATCACTACTTTTGCTCCCAAATAGTGTCCGATACCTACGGCAGAAGAGTCGTTCACGAAACCTGACATTTGGAATTGATGTTCAGCATTCACTGCATCAAGAGCTGAGTTCCGTTCCAGGACAATGAATTTTCCCGATGAAATTAGATTAGCGGATAGTTCTCCAACAAGAAAATCAGAGAGTGCATTCGAGAATGTTTCAAAATTGGCAATTGTAATTTCGGTATTATTATTTACACGAGATTCAATATTCACCACTGCTCCAGTAATGCCTTCGTCAAGACTTACAACTCCAGAAATTGTTGTACCCTTTCCACCTGAGGCACATCCTACCAGTAGGGTAAATACAATAAAAGCTATGATTCCAGTTTGTTTCATTTATCTCTCCTTATTATTCTATAAAAATATTAGCATATTGTTGCCCATTTTGTCAAACAATACTAGCCAAAGAATCCAATTTTTCAAGTATTTCTACTTATATTATTTTTACAGCCTACACAACTGTCGTTTAACTATGCAAATCTACGGAACCAAAAAATGCAAGCTGACCAAAAAGGCCGAACGATTTTTTCGCGACAGGGGTATACGATACCATTTTGTTGATCTCACCGAACATCGCCTGTCGCAGGGGGAGCTGGACAATATACGCCGGGGAGAAGAAATAAATTTACTCCCGTTTTTTAGCACGAAGCTCACGGGGGACACAAAGGCACAGAGATAAAATGGGCCGTTGACTTTTACGAAAATTCGGGGCATCAAAACGCCCAGTGCCTGGCACCCGTTGATTATGATTGGCACCATAGAATATGGTATGAAAAATTATACAATGCATAATGAGTGAGGCTTGTTTATAATCTCTCTTTTATGCTATATTCTTTATATGACTATTACACAAACGGTAGAAATCCCGGCTAACCGCCGGAGCATTACGCTTGATGTTCCTCCGCAAATACCGGCAGGAAGGGTAATTCTTACCTTTACTCCAGTGGTGGAGACAGATGTGATTGAATTTGCAGAGGCCTCAAACAAGGAAGTAATAGCTGTTGGCGATGAAATACTGGACAAACATCTTGCTGCGTTTAAGGCATTGGCGAAGTGACCTGCATACGCCTTTCCGTTGAACTACTTGACTGGATTACTGCTCATTGTTAATCGTTATCTTGGTCACGCCCAGTGCCAGATACCATAAATCCTCTAAACGAAGAAAGTCTTATCGATGTTGCGTACACCCATTGTGCGGGAAGGTTCCCGCGTTGCGATCGGTGATAACGAAACAGCATGGAAAGCTATAGCTGGAGAGAAGAAATAAGGAAAATGGCCGTTGGAAAAAAATCGAACTTGTGATATACTTTAGGCTATGTTTCTCTATCACGGCAGTAATATTACAGTGGACAAACCGCGATTGATTGGGCAGACGCGCGGGCTTGACTTTGGATCGGGATTTTATCTCACTACAAACAAGGAACAAGCAGTCAGATTTTCCGAAATTGTGTTCAAACGTAAAAAAGAAGGTTCCGCGATTGTCAATGTGTACACATTTGATATGCCTGCCGCAGAAAAAACACTTGCTATTCGAAAATTCAACAGTGCTGAT
>WQXQ01000028.1 GCA_009784775.1 Treponema sp. | reverse complement strand
TTACGAACCTTGTCCGGGGGTAACGATATGCGATCAAAGACATATAATAAGCTGCCAGCAATCATTTCTCTTTCATGGTTTTGCTGATAAGACACTTCCGGCAAATACGTGGAAACGGTTTATTGTACCGGTTCCGCCGATGCGGGAAGAAGTAATCATAGATCGGGTATTTGTCGCCAAGTTTGATGTGCCTCTGGGGTACGATGTCCTGTTGGATGATATACGCTTTGTGACCGCCGGCATTACCCGCGCATTTGCGCCGCTTCCCGTGGACTTGCCTGTTGCGGTTGCGCCGTTTTCGGGTGTGGCGTTTAATCCGGCATCCTGGGTGGATAATGGCGCCGCAAGGTTCAACAATCTTAATGCGGTAACTTTTGATAATATTCCTGAGCAAACAAACGATTCCATACCGCTCTTATACACTGCCACCGATGTGCCTGCACGGGGTCTGGTGAGAAACCGTATTGCTCGTCATCGGCAAGAGATGATGCAAAGTGTTGTTAATACATTGTTCGTTCTGTATAACAGTTGGTTTGATTTTATTCCCTACCCCGGTCGTTGGGGCGTTTGGTGGGGAACGGTACCAGAAACCGGCGACCCGAATATGATTGCCTCCCGAAACGACATAGATATGAGCAGTTTTGTGAAAATGGGGCCCGGTACGGGGCCGGCGCCGGTACCGGTAAACGGACGTGATGGCTGGTATATAGCGCAGGGAGCGCCCGGTACTACCTTTACATTCTGGTTTGAAGTCGCAGACGCCATTGGCACGGTGCGGACACCCAATGTTATGACTGTGACGGTGCAATAATGAGAAGAAACCAAATGCCAAGGAGACACTGCCTGACCATTTTTCTCATTCCTCTTTCTTCTTTCCTCATTTCCTGTCCCTTTGCCGCGCCGGAAAAAAAATCCGCGTTATCCAAAGGCGCCACGGTCAATTTGAGCATTGGATTTGATGAAGGCAGCCACGGCAGCCAAAGCAGCCGAGCGCTCACCGATTTAATGGCGTTGGTTGCCGTTCAACGGTTTGAAGTTGTGTTCTACTATAATGGTCCGAATGGGGACGGGGCAGGGGCGGAGACATACCGCGCTGCCTGGGCAAGAGGCGAGCGGGGGCAATTGTGGGTGCAGGCTGCGGATTATGGCCTTGCCAATACCAACGGCAATAGCGTTATATTGTTTGCCGGTTTTTCAAACCATACCCTGCTTGCCATTGGGCAGCTTATTGCGGTGAACGGCAAACTGGGAGCCGTCATTGACGAATTCAGCATAAGCGCGACTTTTTCGCTGGTGCCGTTGAACAACGATATTTTTGGCGAAGAGTATGAAGAACTTGCCTTTCAGATCGGCAACCCTCTAATTACGCCTGATACGGAAACGCTCTACGGATATGATTATCCGGTATTTGTGCTTCCCCCCAATGCAACGATCCCGGCGGCATATGCCATTGATTTTGATGGTATTCCCCCGGAGCTTATTCAGGGGGTTGTTACCGCAGGGCCGCCCAGAGTTATTGCCGGATTTATGGAAGATGAACCCCTGGGACTCAGTGTCCGGGGCGCCATTACGAATATACCGTATACCGGTGCCGCTATTTCCGCTATTCCGCCGGATGGTGTCTATGAACTGGAATTGACCACCAATGCCATTCCCGGTCTGCTTCGCTTGAGTATTGATATACCGGTGTATGCATTGAACACCGTAAACGATCCCATCACATGGCGCATTCAGGGCGGCATTCTGAATACCGCGCTTGACCGGGGCAGAACCTCCGAATCAACCGGCGGCGCGATACTGGTCAGGGCAATCGGTTCCACGGATGAAGACCCGCCCGGTTATTCGTTAATCGTATTCGATAACGGACTGCCCAGACACTTTGCAAGCAGTAGTTTTATAAATGAAGGTTATCCTGCACATGCACAACAATATACGCTTCCTGGTACTACGACACCTTCTTACACTATCATTAATTTTAACCATTCGGGACAAGATCGTTTTAATAATCCCAAGACATTGATGCGGATGGCTCATGATGGTATCAGCACAGGCCAAATAAATGTTGGCTTTGAAATTAAGACCCAATCGCCTATCAATTTATTGGAAGAACGCGTATTGGCTCTTTCATTATGGATAAAATCCAATGTAGCTCATACCGACCTATACCAGTTTATGGGTTTTGGCGACAACGATGTGTGCACGGGATCGGGCTGCAATCTTAGCTGTGTTACACCGAATGTGAAACAATCATTTCTCCATCATAGCAGCGCTGAACGTCGCATTCATGCCAATCAGTGGACACGGTTTATTATACCGGTGCCGCCCATGAAGGAAGCTGTAACCATAACCAGAGTATTTTTTGCAGTGTTTCATGTGGCTAATGGTCAGGAACTGCTTTTTGATGATATACGGTTTGTTACCGAAGGTGTTGAGCGCGCATTTGGTGACATCCCTGTGAGCAGAACTATCCCGAACGCTGACTTTAATCCGGTGACGCTGGCGGGCTGGCAGTTTAACAACAACATTATTGGCCACAACAACAGACAGATACCGCTTATATACACCACTACCGAAGGAGTTGGCCCCGCTATTCGCAATTGCAGCGTATGTGGTCAGGATCACCAGCCAATGTCGGTAACTAACGGAATACAAACAAGCGGCCCCTGGAGCAGCGGCACCCTCTCTGCAAATGCCGAACCGCAACGTGTTATAGAAAATATTTTCCTCTCCTACAACAACTGGTTTAATTTTAATCCCACCAGCTGGAACGACTTAAGCAGCATTATCAGAATAGAAGGTGATGTAATACATGTGGGCAACGGTATATACCGGCCTACCGGTACCACCTTTCAACTCTGGTATGAAGTAGAAGACGCCATTGACCACCCCGTGCGCAGCAACCGCATGACCGTAACGGTGGAGGGCCCATGAGAAGAATTACCATTGCTCTCCTCCTCATTTCTCTTTCCTCATTTCTCATTTCCTGTCCCTTTACCGCGCCAGAAAAGAAACCCGCGTTATCCAAAGGCCCCATGGTCAATCTGAGTATTGGATTTGATGAAGGCAGCCCAAGCAGCCGCGCGCTCACCGATTTAATGGCGTTGGTTGCTGTTCAACGATTTGAAGTTGCGTTTTACCATGGCCCCAGTGATCAGGTATACCGCGCTGTCTGGGCAAGAGGCGAGCGGGGGCAATTGTGGGTACCGGCCGCGAATTATGGCCCCGACAATGGCGAAGGCAATGCAGTTATTCTGTTTGCCGGTTTTTCAAACTATACCTTGCTTGCCATTGGAGAGCTTATTGCGGTGAACGGCGTACAGGACGCAACAATCATTGGCGAAACCAGCACAAGCGCAACTTTTTCGCTGACGCCATTGAACAACGATGTTTTTGGTGAAGATGAAGATGGTTCCCCTGATCCGAGCGAATCCAGTTTTAAGATCACTGGATACGCCCCGCGTAACGGTCAGGACACGAGCGACTGGGATGAATATTTGAACGGCGGCAATACTCCCGGTTTAACGACATTCAAAACACAGGAGCTGAACGGATATACCTATCCCATTTTTGAACTTCCCCCTAATGGCATTTTCCAGGCCGAATATGCCATCAATTTTGGCGGCATTACCCAGGGGGTTGTTGCTGCAGGGGATCCCAGAGTTATTACCGGATTTGTTGAGGATGAGCCCCTGGGGATCAGTGTTTTTGGTACCATTGAGAATATCACCCATCCCGGCAACGCTATTCCGGCGGGTGGTATCTATGAACTGAAACTGACCACCACTGCCATTCCCGGCCTTATGCGTTTAAGTATTGATATACCGGTTAACGCGTTGCATAATAACCCATTGCAAAACCCGGTGGCGCCCATCACATGGCGCATTCAGGGCGGCATTCTCAACACCGCGCTTGACCGGGGCAAAGCCTCCGAATCAACCGGCGGCGCAATTCTGGTAAGAGTGCCTGCACCGCCCTCCGAACCCGCAATTTTAACCATATACGATGGCGGGCTCATGCCGCATATTGACCGGAGCAGAACCTCCGCCAATATAGAGAATTTTTTTGATTATACTGCAGGGAATCCGCTGAGCAGGGTTGATTTTGAGGGGTATATAGGTACAGACCGGTTTGGTGAAAGCAAGCAATTGCTCAGAATTCGCAGTCCCGGTGAAACAGCTTTTCAGCTTTTTTCCGCTGAACCGATAAACCTGCTGGAACACAAAGTAACGGCCCTTTCGTTCTGGGCTTACTCCACGGTAGAATATTTGGGTGCTGCTCAGGCTGGTGTAGGGCACGGTATGTTCCGGATTGTGGGTTTCGGTGACGCGCATAACGATGAATTACAGCGTATGCAGCCCTATCTCCATTCGGATGTTACTAATAATGGTGATGATAATGCTGCTATCCCAGCACATACGTGGAAACGGTTTATCATACCCGTTCCCCCCATGTTAGATGAAGTAACCATAACCAGAATATTCTATGTTAATTTTATGACTTTGGCCGGCAATGAAATATATCTTGATGATATCAAATTTGTTTCGAACGACATTGTGCGTACGTTTGGCACTATTTCTGTACCTGCAACAATTCCGAACGCTCCGTTTAATGCGGCGGATTTATTGTCGACAAACATCATTGATCTGGTGTACAGAACCGATGATGGCAGCGGCATTACTGCGGTAAACCCTGTGGTAAATCTGATACAGAGTGATCAAGCGCATATTGGTTTACGGCCCAATTTCCATAACTGGTTCAATTGTAATCCCATACACAACATTATCAGGGTTACCGGCGCAACCGAAACTCCGCCCGGCTCAGGCATATATACGCCCACTGGCGGCCCTGGCAGTACCTTCACGATACAATTAAGAGCCACCGATGCCATTGGCACCGTAACCAGCAACATAATGGAAGTGGAGGTGGTGGGCCCATGAAAAGAATAACAATTACTCTTTTCCTCATTTCTCTTTCCTCATTCCTCATTTTACTCCCTTCCTGTGTCAACTTTGTCGCGCCGGAAAAGAAAGCCGCGCAATCCAAAGACGGTCGCCCCATGGTCAACCTGAATATCGGATTGAGCGGAGCCGGCGATAGTTCCCGCGCCCTTACCGATGTATTGGCAAAAATAGGCGCTGAGCGATTTGAAGTTGCGTTTTTCTATAATGGCCCCAATGGGGATGGAGTAGGGGCGCAGGTATACCGCACAACATGGGCATCCAGCGACAGAGGAAGCCTTTGGGTGGAAGAAGCGGATTATGGCGATGGCGTTAATGGTGCTATTCTATTTGCCGGTACTGAAAGACGAGTCCTGCTTGCGATTGGCAGCATAAGTGCCGTTAGGGATCATTTAGGCGAGAATCAATCCGGCGCCGTTATTACCCGATTCAGCAGAGCCGTTACCTTTGAACTGGTTCCACTGACCAACGATATATATGGCCACGGAAACAATGATATACCCAATCCAGCCGAATCTACCTTTAAACTTCTTCCCCCTTTTACAGTTACTACATTCGGTACGGAAACGCTTTACGGAAATGTGTATCCGGTATTTGAGCTTCCCCGAAATGAAACGATTCAAGCGACGTATGCAATTGATTTTGGCGGCATTACCACCGGAATAGTGACCGCAGGGCCGCCTGCATTTATTCCGGGATTTGTAGGTCAAATCCCCTACGGCATAGGGCTGGAAGGTTCTTTTGCGAATATACCTCGTGGTGATCCTCCGTATGGGGATCCACTTCCCATGCATACTTTGGATGTTCCTAATCCATGGGAACTGACACTGAGAACGAAAAACATTCCCGGTCTTTTAAGTGTTCGTATTGAAATACCGGTTTTCGCGTGGAGTAATGCTCGTGGCTATGAAAATGTAGTGCCGGGAAGATGGATCATTCAGGGCGGCATTGACAATGCCGTGCTTGATAGGGGAGTAACCCAAAATGCAACGGGCGGGGCGTTTTTAATAAGGATTGCAGAAAATTAACATATGGAGGTTTTTATGAGAAAGTTGAGTGTAATGGCCGTTATGGTGGCGGCACTGGTACTGGTTACGTGCAGCGAGTTTACCGCGCCGGTAGAGATTGAACAGGCAGAAACCGAAGCGCGCGTAGTGGTCACCGAGAATGGGCAGACCTTTGTCAAACTGGGTATTGGCGTAAGTAACAATAGCCGCGCCCTGTTCCAGGAATTGGCTGAAGTTGCTTGCGAACGGTTTGAAGTTGCGTTTGCTAACGGGGCAAACCATTACCGTACTTCCTGGCTGGACAACGAACGGGGTTATATTTGGGTTCAACCCGGAGATTATGCCAATAACGCCATTCTGTTTGCCGGCACTGAACGGAGAGTACTGCTTGCGGTTGGTACAATGTTTACTGCTGACGATACGGACAACACCACCGTTACCGCAAACACCAGGCGCATTACCTTTGAACTGTCATCGTTGGGAAGTGATATGACTACCGGTTCATTCTCGATATCGGGTACGGGTGTTGGAACTGCAGCAATACCCGGAGGATATAGTGCCATTACGGTTCCCAAAGGTCCTCAGGACAGAAGCGGTACTTTTACGGTAACCGGCATACCGGCGAACGCCCGGATAGTAACTGCGGCTCCGGGCAACGTTATTCGTAAAATTATTTCTATACCCGGTTATAATAGGGCATTGGATGTAGGCGGTTCCTTTAGCGCCCCGGTGCATGCTATTCCTAACGGCACCCTGGTGCCTGTGAATGGCCAATTTGGTATAACTATAAACACAAGGGCTAATGAAGGTCTTGTGCGGCTGGCGTTTGAATTACCGGTTTATGCGTTGAGTGCGACACACCAGCTTCAAAATACAATAGCAACAGACGCAGGGATAACATTAAACGATGTAGGCCCCAGAACATGGTATATTCAGGGCGGTATTGATAACAATGCGCTGGATACGGGTGAAGGTGAAGGTTCTGACGGCGGAGCGATTTTACTGGGTGTGGGGCAAATTGCCACAGATCAATGGATAGAGATTTATCATAATTTTTAGTTGAGGTAGTATATGAGGGCGAATACATTACGCATATCATTAATGGTTGTGGTGAGTATCAGCATATTGCTTGCTTGTTCACCGCCGATTGGTCCGATCTATGGTTCCAAAGAAGTTGCCAGAGATGACATTCACCGGGTGTTGGATAATGATTGGTGGGTTAATATATTGCGCTGGGAATTTGATACTTCTTCCGCCAATAACCAATTCAGGCCTGCTGAGCATATGACTATTTTTGCCATTTTCGATGATGGTGCAACACGCTGGATACCTGCGAATGAAGTTGATAGGATAGAAATGTGTGATAACCCCAATGCGCCCGTTAATCTTCAAAATTGGGATGAAATTCTGCCCAATGGTAACGGTAACGGCAGTGGGTGGTATTACCGGTTTACTAAAATCGGCAGGCACGAGGTACGTGTTTTCTATGACGGGAGATACTCTGACCATTTTTCGCTGCAGGTGAAAGATATAGGCGGCGGAAACTTTGGCGGTGATGATCCGGACGGCGGTATTCATTTTGTATGGAGCCCTCTGATTAGATTTAACACAGATGGCGGCAGCGCCGTTCCCAATCAACGTATTCCTTATGGCAGTCAGGTGACAGTGCCTGCGCCGCCGGCAAAGGATGGTTTTACCTTTGGCGGCTGGTTCAGTGATGCTGCGTGTACGATGTCATTTGACTTTAATGCACAGATTTATGTTAGTACGACTATTTATGCGAAATGGGATTGACCGTAAAGGAGATTTGGTATTTATGAAAAAATGCGTCCTATATGGAATACTCTTTATTATGCTCACTGCTGCGTTAAGCGCTCAGACAAGTGCGGATGTGATCATGTATGTTCCAACCGTAGCGGGAATTGGCAGCAGTTTGAGGGATAATGATACTTTCAGGGAATATATGGTTACGGCGCTCCGGAAATGGAATTTGGTGCTGGCAGACACCGCAGAAGGCGCAGATTATTTCCTGCAAGGCACTCTGACCGATGATCCTTTGGGGACGCCGGAATCGTATGCGTTTACCTTGGCCCTGCAGAATAGAAATAGTCTGGACATTTACGCGCGGACTATCCAGTATGAGACGCCGGAAGAATCGGAAAAAGATATCATCGCAATGCTTTCCATGGTGCTTTTCAATTATGCCAGAGTTTCCGCGAACGCCCAAAATGCCGCTTTGTATGTTGCGCCGGTGCGGGGAAGCGGCAGCGCGCGTCAGGATAATGCGGTTCTGCGGAATACCATATACAGAGAGCTATGGGGCTATGATGTTGACTTAATGCACGATCAAAAAGAGGCGCACTATCTTGTACAGACAAATCTGGCCAAGGCCGGCAAAGACTATGCGATAACGCTGCATTTGCAAAATAAAGACGGTGCATCTCTGGATAGACAAACCCGGCAATATCAGACAACAGATGAGGCACATAATGTATTGCCTGCAATGGTGTTTGCCATGCTGTATAAAGTCTTTGCTCCTCTATCGGAAGGCGAAGCCATCGATCCCGCAATGGTAATGCTGCCCAGGCCAAAACCGAATGAGCGGGTAGTGCTGGCTCAACCCGGCGAAACAATCGATCCCGCGGAAGAATGGCGCCATAAGCCCTTGTATTTTGGCGGCAGTCTGTTCTGGGCTCCCCGGCTGTATTCCGGCGAAAGAGTATCGGTTAACATCGCCAATATTGGCGTCGGCTTTTCCGGAGAGTATAACTTTTTGCAATATGTTTCTCTGGGAATAGGTCTGGACTTTTTACAGGACTGGGTTATGGTTACGACCGGTTACGGTGATGATTACCGGAACTGGTATATGCAAATCCCGGTTACATTGGGCGGCGTCCTGCGGCCCGGCGACAAATTTATGCACAAACCCTATGCGGGTATTGTGTGTAATATTCCTCTGGTGCAGCATAATATATCGCCGATTCTTTCCTGGATAATAGGCTTCCAGTATGGCCTTAAAGCCGGCCCCGGTATTGTCTTTACCGACCTCTCGTTTTCGGCGGATATTGGCAAATCCGATGTAAATGTACTCCAAAATGACCCTCGGCAATACAGCCGGTATATGCTGTACCTTGGCGTAGGCTATAAATGGGGAACAGGCAAGAATAAAGCGCAGCAATCGGCGATTATAATAGAAGAGGGCGCAGGGGCTGAACAAGCGGATGGTTTTGGAGGAATATACCGCTAGTAAAACACCCCCAAAAACGGTTATTCTGGTAAGATAACCTATGGATAAACTCGTTATAAAAGGCGCGCGGGAGCATAACCTTAAAAATATCGATCTGGAACTGCCCAGAGACAAACTCATTGTCATCTCCGGCCTGTCCGGATCGGGCAAAAGTTCTTTGGCCTTTGATACGATCTTTGCCGAGGGGCAGCGGCGTTATGTGGAAAGCCTTTCCGCGTATGCGCGCCAGTTTCTGGGACGCATGGACAAGCCCGATTTGGATTATATCGAAGGGCTTTCTCCGGCTATTTCCATTGAGCAAAAAACCACTCATCGTAATCCCCGTTCCACCGTAGGAACCGTTACCGAAATTTACGACTATTACCGATTATTATTTGCCCGCATTGGTATTCCCCATTGCCCTATCTGCGGCAGGGAGATCCGCGAGCAGCCGGTCGATTCGATTATTGAAACGATTTTGCAATACAAGGAAGGGACGCGGATACAGCTTCTGGCGCCGGTAATCCGGGGCAAAAAAGGCGAGCACCAGAAAATTATCGAGGATGCCCGCAAGGCCGGTTTTGCACGGGCCAGAATCGATGGCGTGCCGGTCAGCCTGGACGAAAGCATCAAACTGGACAAACAAAAAAAACACACCATTGAAATTATCGTAGACCGTTTGGTCATTGGCCCTGACATCCGTTCCCGGCTTGCCGAGTCCGTCGAAACCGCCCTGCAAACCTCCGACGGCTTATTATTGGTATTGAGTCAGCGCAGCGCCGAAGGCAATACTACCGAACACATATTCTCGCAAAAAAATGCCTGCCCGGATTGCGGTATTTCCATTCCCGAATTGCAGCCGCGGTTTTTTTCGTTTAACAATCCTTTTGGGGCCTGCCCCAGCTGTACCGGCCTGGGAGCAAAACTGGAATTCGATCCTGACCTGGTGATCCCCGACCGCTCCCTGTCATTTAACGAAGGCGGCGTGGTTCCCTACAATCCCGACAGTGCCTGGCACCGCAGCCGTTTTGAAAGCCTTGCCAAACATTATAAATTCAGTTTGGACACGCCGCTGAAAAATCTGCCAAAAAAAATGATGGATGCCATTCTGCACGGCAGCAAGGACGAGATCAAAGTCCGTTATGTGAACCGTGACAAGACCGGCCGCTTTGAGTATCAGTCAAAATTTCCCGGCGTATTGGATGATCTGAAACGCCGCTATCTTGAAAGTCAGTCGCCGGGCGTTAAGGAATGGCTGGAAAAATTCATGAGTCAAAAGCCCTGCGAAGATTGCGGCGGCAAACGGCTTAAGCCGGAGGTGTTAGCCGTAACCGTTGCCGGAAAAAATATCTGGGAGCTTTCCCGGTTTTCGGTAACGGATTCGCTGCAATTTTTCAAGTCGGTCAAATTTAACGCAAATGAGAAAAAAATTGCCCATCAGATCCTGAAGGAAATTACTGCCCGGCTTGGTTTTATGCAGAATGTGGGCCTTGATTATTTAAGCCTTGAACGAAAGGCGGCAACTCTTTCCGGCGGCGAGGCCCAGCGCATCAGGCTGGCAACGCAAATTGGCTCCAGTCTGGTGGGCGTGTTGTACATTCTTGATGAGCCGTCTATCGGTCTGCATCAGCGGGATAACCAGCGGCTGATTGAAACGCTGCTGCATTTGCGCGATCTGGGCAACACCCTCATCGTGGTAGAGCATGACGAACAAACCCTGCGCACCGCGGATCACATTGTCGATCTGGGGCCGGGCGCGGGAGTGCATGGCGGCAGAGTCGTTGCCCAGGGTACTCCCAAACAAATAATGCAAGTCAAGGAAAGCCTTACCGGGCAGTATCTGGCAGGAAAGCTGACCATTGCTATTCCCGCAGAACGGCGGAAGGGAAACGGCGCTTGTATCAAACTGAAAGGGGTCAGCGAGCATAATCTGAAAAATATCAATGTGGAATTTCCACTGGGTACCTTTACCTGCATTACCGGCGTTTCCGGATCGGGCAAGTCAACCTTGCTTGCCGATGTACTGTACCCCGCATTGGCGAACAACCTATCAAGGGGACAAAGTAATGCTCTGTCCCCTTGCAAAGAGGGGGCGTATAAAAAAATTGAAGGTACGCAGTATATCGATAAGGTTATTGATATCGATCAAAGTCCCATCGGCAGAACGCCCCGTTCAAACCCCATTACCTATGTTGGCGGCTTTACCGCGATACGGGAACTCTTTGCCGGTTTGCCTGAATCAAAGGTGCGGGGCTATAAACCCGGGCGTTTTTCGTTTAATGTAAAGGGTGGGCGTTGTGAGCATTGCGAAGGTGACGGAACCATCAGGATCGAAATGAATTTTCTGCCCGATGTCTATATTACCTGTGATATATGCCACGGACGGCGTTTCAACCGCGAGACGCTTGAAATTCGGTACAAGGGTAAAAACATTGCCGATGTATTGGACATGACTATTGAGGAAGCGGCGGAATTTTTCGCTCCTATTCCCCAAATTGCCCGCAAAATGCAAACCTTGCTTTCGGTGGGACTTGGTTATGTGAAACTGGGCCAGTCCGCCCTGACTCTTTCCGGCGGTGAAGCGCAGCGGGTAAAACTGGCATTGGAACTTTCAAAACGTTCTACCGGCATGACCCTGTATTTAATGGATGAACCGACAACCGGTTTGCATTTTGTAGATGTTAAACAGCTTATGGATGTGATTCAGCGGCTGGTGGATCAGGGTAACACGGTAATAATGATCGAGCATAACCTTGATGTATTATTGCAATCGGATCACATTATCGATTTGGGGCCGGAAGGCGGCGACAAGGGCGGGCAGATTATGGCAACAGGCACACCGGAACAGATTGCCGCGTGCGCCGGTTCCTATACCGGAGCCTATATCAAAGGCATATTAGGTCGAAAGAAATGAACAGCAAATATCAGGGTTTGTGGGTATGTATACTTTTTCTCTTTGCCCTCTCTGCGGCATATACCCAGGAAGAATCGTCTGATGTTGACGTAAAGGTTTTAACTCCGGAACAACATCGCGTTGATATGGACATTAGAACCTCAAGCCTTTCCGAACTTGCCGCCTGGAGCCGCAGCCTTGGATTATCTGAGGGAGGAACCAGCGCCGATCTGGCAAGGCGTTTGCGGTCCCATTTTAATATATCCGATCAAGCGCCGCAGGGTGATGACAAACGCAAGATCATTACGATTGAATCCGCCCGCAGCAGTGAATACTTTAAAATTGAAGCGGTGAACGAGGACTATGCCCGCCTGAGCGGTGAAGTAAAATTAAGCCTTAAGGACGGTGATGCGATTCACCGGATACAGGCCTGGGATATTTTATTTAACCGGAGCAGGAATATCATTACCGCTTCGGGCGGTGTTGTCTATGTGAAGGAAGAAGGCGATAAAATCGAAACCTTCCGCGGAGATTCCATCACCGTTAATCTTGATAATTGGTCGAGTATCTTTCTGGACGGCGTGTCGGAACGTTCATTGCAGGGCGACAGTACCACGTATCTGTTTGCCGGAACGGTTATTTCCCGCGATGAGGAAGATGTAACCGTTTTGAGCAAGGCATCGATCAGCAATGCGAATAATGAAGAATCGTTATGGTCATTGAATGCCTCGCGGGTATGGCTGCTGCCGGGTTCAGATTTTGCAATTTATAACGCGGTATTAAAAGTCGGCGAGATACCGGTCTTGTATATTCCTTTCTTTTACTTTCCGGCAGATGAAGTTGTGTTTCATCCGGTCATCGGGTACCGTACCAGAGAAGGCAATTTTGTGCAGACAACAACGTATATTTTAGGCAGGCCAAAGGCAAGCTCCACTTCGGAAAGTTCTCTGACCAAAATTCTGGGTAATTCCGCCGATATGGAAAAAAAACGGGAAGGATTGTTTCTGCGCAGTACCGGAAAAAAAGTAGTCAATACAAACGAAACAAGCCTAAGGGCAATGGTTGACTACTATGCCAATCTGGGCGCATTCCTGGGCGCCGATCTTGACATACCGGCAAAGAAATTATTTGGCGCTACCAGCCTGAGTCTTGGCATTGGTTTGACAAGGACCGTTGTCAATGACGGGGGAAACTATACCCCCTATTTCCCCGATTATGACGGCAGTACCGACTGGAATAAATCCAACTTGTTCTCAATGGAAGCCCCTTTCCGTTACCGTTTCAGGGGCAGCAGTTCAATTAGCGGAAAATACGGCAGTTTTTCATGGAGCGTCCCCTTTTACTCTGATCCTCTGGTAGATAGTGATTTTTTGAATCGTGCAGAAAGCATGGACTGGATTAATATGATCCAAAAAGGCGCGGCGTTAGATGAAGAGATAACGGCGCAAAATATGATGGGAAGCTATTCCTGGCAATTTGTAACCCAGCTTAATCCTAAATTTCCCAATATGGCGCCGTACATCAGCAATATTTCCATTTCCAGTATAACCAATACGATTGAGTTCAGGACAGAGGATGCTTATAAGAATAAAACTCCAAATCATAATGATATCAAATTTCATTCACCCTCAAAATATTTTTACGCTCCCGGTACCGCTACCCTGTATTCGTTGAGTGGATCCATAACCGGCGTTCCCATGAGCATTGGGGGAACTACTACTACGGTCAGCCAGCCCAGACCGGTAACCACAACCAATGCCGCTGCCAATACCGCTGAGCCTGCGCCGAATCCATTGCTCAATATCGGGGTTCCCCGCTCGCCTTTTGAAAGCGAGGAACCGGAAACAGTTGAAAACACACAGACAGGAGATCCAACCGACAAACTTGTGCCTCCTCCATTAGTCCAGAATTTTGATCTGCCCAGAGTTGGAAACACCAGATTGTGGATGGATTATCGTCTTGCCCCTTCAGCCGCTTCCACACTTAAATTTGATTACGAAAAATGGGAAAACTATGCTGATATTGACTGGAGTCAAATAAGTTCGATTTTATCCAGTGTTAGCGGTGATGCCGAACTCAAATTAAATGTGAAGCACTCCGAGAATTTCTTTTCCAATACTTTTTCGTATACCGGCAGGGGAACATGGCGGGAATACAGTTACTTAAATGAAGAAGCGGAAGAATTTCTTAAAACCGACGGATCGAAAGAAACCGATCCTGAAAAGGTAGCGAATGCGCGGCGGCAGGAGTACCGGAACTCGTCATTTACCACTTCCTACAATGTTACCTCGTCGCTGCAGCCCCTGTTCAGGAATCCCGTATTTGGAACATCCAGCCTGCAATACGGCCTGAGGGGACTTGCCGTGGAATCAAAGTTTAAAGACACGGCCACGGCGGATGATCCTGAGTGGGAGCTTATCTGGGGTGAATGGGATAAACAGAAAATTACCGCCCACAATTTTACCGGAAACATATCCGCGCTGATAATGGATAAAACCCAGAGAATTTCTGTTACGTCTGAACTCCCTCCGCGGGATCCGGCGCTTGCATGGAGCGCCAGTTTTAGGGTATGGATTACCGAGACTGACGGCAGTATGAGGATTCAATACCCCGGTGAACCGGAAAAACGAAAACTTGAACCGTTCAATCTTACCGAACGATTAAATTTTGGGACATTCGGTTCGTTTACCCAGACCATGCAGCTGGATACTGAATTGGTGGAAATTACCACATTGACATCGACCCTGAATCTTTCAAAATGGGGGTTGTCTGCGTCCTACGCCGCTTCCCGTATGTTAGGCGAAGAATATATTCCGCCCAATGCAAGTTTGCCCATCAACGAAACGGGCTGGCGGCCGCGGGCAAATACTGATGAAAACATGAAACTGCGCCCCAGGGATTTTAAGGTGAATTACGCGAAAAATTTTCAGGCGAGGGATCTTTGGGATAACCGGATGCAGCTTACTGTAAATACCAGCTCGCAGATATTCTTTAATCTGCAGCGCTATACCAGCTCCAACTTAACGTTTAATTTTGGCTTTACCATGGGAATTAACAAATTTCTGGATCTGTCCCTGTCAGCAACTTCGGAAAATGCCTTTATTTACCGGTACTTTAAGGATATGTCTCCTTTCAATACAGCGGATATAGACATTCCCCCTGGTCCCCAGAATAATTTTTTCCTTGACCTTTTTAACTCTTTCAGGTTTGATGACGAAGAGTTACGAAAAAGCTCCGGATTTAAGATGAAGAGCTTTAATGTCAGGGCCACACACTACCTTGGCGACTGGAATGCCATCGTAAGCTGGTCCATGTCTCCATACCGCCCGCGCGACAGCCGTGAAATTGAAATAAGCAATGAAGTAAGTTTCCTGATGCAATGGATCCCCATCAGTGAAATCAAGTCCGACATTTCGTATAACAAGCGAAATACTCCGGAATGGATGATTAAGCAATAGGCTATGCAGCCTGCCCCTACGCGCCGTTCAGGAATGTGTCTATTTTCTCCAGCAATGCGTCATAGGTATCAACGCAGGGAATATCCGGGCAATCGTTTTTGATTGATTCGGGGGCGTGGAACAGGCAGCCCGAGTCGGCTTCGCGTATCATGGTAAGGTCGTTAAAGGAATCGCCTGCGGCAAAAACGGCCATGTTGAGCGATTTGAATGCTTTTACCGCTTCCTGCTTGCCGTTTTGCTGCCGTAATGTATAACCGGTAATTGCGCCGTCTTCGGCGATTACCAGGCTGTTGCAAAACAGGGTAGGCCACGAAAGTTTTGCCATAAGCGGTTTGGCGAATTGCGCAAAGGTATCGGACAGAATAATGAGTTGAGTGCGTTCCTGCAGAGCGGCGGTAAATGCAAGCGCGCCCGGCAGCGGTTCCATGCCGGCGATGACTTTTTGGATATCGGGCAATTTCAGCTTTTTTTCCGCAAGTAGATCCAGCCGGAACCGCATGAGCTTGTCATAATCAGGCTCATCTCTGGTTGTCCGCCGCAATTCGGGAATTCCCGTTGCCTCGGAAAACGCTATCCAAATTTCAGGAACCAATACTCCTTCAAGATCAAGACACACTATACGCATACCAGTAAGATATCAAAAACCAAACACTTTTGCAAGTATTCCCGCCGGAAACCGGCACAGGGGGAGGCGGCGGGCAAGTTGGTTGTATAATATTTACAATTTTACCGGGACGGTACTGTTAGACATATACCTATGTTAATACTGGCTCCCTGAGATGCAATCCCCCGTAATGTCCCTACCAAAGAAACCCATTTTATTGGATTGTAAGAAAGTCCTATTTCAAATATGAGGTAATATTCACCATCTTCACTCATTGGATACCATTTGGTTTCATCCCACAATACTTCACCCGAAAAAGACGAAACATGCTTGTCATTAAATAAACCGTATTCTTTTATGTACCGAAAACCAATTCCTATTGGAATCATTAATAAATTGTCAAAAACATTAAAAGAAAAACCAAATACCCCATCATAACTTTCATTTACACGATTACCCAAATCAACATAAGAGGGTGAAGCAGTAACATAAGTAAAATTAAAATAATCTTGGAAGTCAGGTTTTATACCGAAATTCCATGTTGTATAAAACCCAAAAGTTCCTATGCGAAACCCTAATGGATAACCAGGTTGAAAAATATAGCCTAATTCAAAATATACTGGCGGTATTAAGGATGTATGTTTAAATCTTTCCTGTCTTCTTGCTGCTGCTTCCTGTTCTTTTCTGGCAGCTTCCTCTGCCGCACGTATCGGTGCCATTCGCCTGTTGTATTCCCGCAGGGTCGTTATTTGTATAAAACCAGATTCGCCCGCCCTTTGTGCGGGGCTTCCATTTATACTTACAACTTCAACTCTTAATTGATCGGTTATATCGTCAGCTTTAATATTACGGAAATTTAATGTTGCATTTGTTTGCACTTTTTCATTTGGGTTTTTAAATGCGTACGATTCTCTTGAAAGAACAGTATTATTTTCGTTCATTATTTGTATGATAACAATAATCTGACTTGGATCAATTTGATCAAGCGAAAAATTCCATTGGTCGTTACCACGGGCACTCCGCAAACCTTGTCTTAAATCATTAATCGTTTTCCATGCGTCTGTTGGAATTAAACCTATCTCTATTGAAAGTTCTGTTGTTCTTCTCTCAAAATCAATTCTGCCCCTGTTTATATTAGTACCATATACCAATTCATACGGTAAATGATTGGAATAAAAGGATCGTGCCGTATTAACAATTGTACGCCAATCATCATGTATTTGTAATCTGTTCCGTACAGTCTGACCTAAATTACCGCCCGAAATGTTGGCGGAAACTACTGAAACACGATTTGCTGCTTCCATAAGAGACGGATTAAAAGCAGCAGCTTGAAAATAATAAGTCAATGCTTCTACAACCGTTCCTTGTCTCTCTGCGGCAATACCTCTGGCAAGATTATTTTCATATTGTATTTTTGCTGTGTCTTCCGATCTTCGCAATTCCTGCAAGCCGTTGTTAGTAAGATTTATCCCTAGTTGTCCAAGTAGATCTGCGGATGCTTCCCTGATTGCCGAAAGATTCTCAAGAGCCATGAGGGATACTTGTCTGGGCATATAAGAGGCCTTTCGCTCACCGGTTTCCACATCGGTTACGGCAAGTTCAAGTGTATAATTGTTTGAGATTTTGGTTATTGAGCCAAAAACAACAAGACGGGCATTGGTTAGCCGCCCAATGCGGATATAGTCAGTATCGGAAAAATTACCGGACATAGAAAGCCGCTGTTCTCTCAGCACATTTTCAAGATTCTGCCTGTCGAAGACAGTCATTGCGGAAAATCTTTGGAAAGACCCGATAATAGTACTTTGTATAAGGGGCAGCAAGGATTGTTCTTGTGCGGAAAGCCCTGTTCCTTTAGGTTCAGAAACTGTAACTCTTATGCCTCTGCCGCCGTCGCCTGTCCAGTGAAGGGGTTGCGATTGTGCCCAACATAGACTTGCGAGAGAAAAATACAGAATAAGCGCAACAAAAAAATTGAAATTATTCATTTCTATGGTTTATATTACTAAAAATGACATATAAAGTCAATTATATACCCCATTTACAAAAATAGAAAAATATGAAAGAATAAATAAATTTCAAATAAAACAGGCGATTTTTAGGGATTTTATGGTAAAAGCAAGGGCTCCAAGAAATAGAACAATTACTATTTCAGAAAATGAACATATTTCGCTAAAAAAGAAATTGTTTTACCCGAATGGTGAAAAAATAAACCCTCTGCAAATTCTAAATAAAACGATCTGTGCAGACTTATTTTCAATTTTGGACTTATTACCGAATGAATTCGTTGATCTTTTAATAATTGATCCTCCTTACAATTTAGATAAAAATTTTAATGGTTTCAAATTCACAAAAACTGATGATAATGCATATCTGGCATATTTAGAGAGTTGGTTTCCCAAAATACTAAAAACACTGAAGCAAAATGGCTCAATATACATATGTGGTGATTGGAAGAGCACTTTTAGTTTATATCAAATAATGCGTGATAATACAACTATAAGAAATCGGATTATTTGGCAGCGCGAAAAAGGCAGGGGAGCAAAAGCTAATTGGAAAAACGCAACGGAAGACATATGGTTTGGTACAAAAAGCGATGAATATTATTTTAATGTTGACGCTGTAAAACAAAAACGAAAGGTTATTGCCCCATACAGAGAAAATGGAAAACCAAAGGATTGGGAAGAAACAGAAAATGGTAATTTTAGATTAACTTACCCAAGTAATTTTTGGGATGATATATCTATACCTTATTGGTCAATGCCGGAAAACACTGATCACCCAACACAAAAACCAGAAAAATTAATTGCAAAGCTAATTTTGGCAAGTTGTCCAGAAGATGGAATAGTTTTAGATCCATTTTTAGGATCAGGTACAACATCTGTAGTGGCGAAAAAATTAGGACGAAAATTTGTGGGAATTGAATTGAATGACGAATATTGCTGTTTGGCTGAAAAACGATTATCTTTATCGGATGTCAATACCAGTATTCAGGGATATTCAAACGGAATATTTTGGGAAAGAAACACATTAAATATCCAAATGAAGGAAAGTGAAAATAAAGTTCAAAAAAAGACAAAAAAGACGAATATGGAATTGTTTACTGGAGTAATATAATAATGGAAAGCAAATTATTTGAAGCAAAAATTCGAAAGCAAATAGAAAAAACGGTTGTCGATTTATTAAACAATAATCAATTGATGAACTATAATACTGTTAATAGCCCAAGGGCTGTAGGAGATGCGGTACAAGGTTTTTTAGAGAGTAATATTTCACAATGTCTCCCAAATAATCTTGTTACAAAAATTAATGCCTCTTTTGCCAGAAGATCAATGGCTGATGTAGCTTTTGAAGATAAGCATAATAACTATTATGTGGTTGATATAAAAACTCATAATCTAAATACCAATTTTAATATGCCTAATTTAACATCCGTTGAACGGTTAGCACGTTTCTATGGAGATGAAAAGAATTATTTTGTTTTATTGTTAGTTTCATATAGAATAGAAGATGAACAATTGCATTTTGATAAATGTTTGTTTTTACCTATTGAATATCTTGACTGGTCTTGTCTAACATTGGGAGCGTTAGGATGGGGACAAATTCAAATAGCCAACTCAAACAATGTAAAGATAGATTTGAAGAACACACGGAAAAAATGGATGTTGCAATTGTGTGATGCGTTAGATTTATTTTATCCAAATGAAATTTCAAAAATAACCCAGAGAATTGATTATTTCAGGAATATTAGAGAATATTGGGAAAATCAGCCTGATTAAAATGACTATGTCTTACCCGCCGCCCCCTGTGCCGGGTTTGTGGTAAATATTCATAAAATATGTTATAAAAAAACATGGAGCTGATTCCTCTTGCCAATCCCTTTAACGCGCCGGTGTACCATGCAGACACCGTTGACAGTACCATGGAAATTTCCCGTGTGCTTGCCTTGCGAGGCGAGCCGCACGGTACGGTTATTGTTGCCGATTTTCAGGAAGCGGGCAGGGGACGGATTCGGGGGCGTTCGTGGCACATGGAGAAAGGGTCCAACCTTCCATTTACGATATTGCTGCGGTGCGCCGGCATTGCAGCCATTCCTCCGGCGCTGCCCCTGCGGACAGGGCTTGCTGTTGCCCTTGCCATTGAAGATTTTGTTCCCGCCCTTGCCGGTAAGGTGATGATCAAATGGCCAAACGATGTGCTTATTTTGAAGACGGGGTCTGCTGAAAAGACCCAAGCCGCCAAGGTGGCAGGAATCCTTGTTGAAGCGAATGAGGGTAATGCGCATATAGGCATTGGGGTGAATGTAGCCCAAAAACAGTTTCCGGATTTTCTGCGGGATAAGGCAATCAGTATCAGTCTTGCCGCCGCTCAGGAAATTGCAGACGAAAAACGTTTTGTATTGCTGGAAAAAATCCTTGCGCGTTTGCATGCCGAAATTGAGGCTGCCGGCAGCCGGGCCGATGACGACCTTGACTGGAGAAGCCGTATTGAGGAACGGCTGTACAAAAAAGGCGAACCGGTCAGTTTTGCCGAAGGCGCTGCGGATTCAAACAAAACAATAAACGGCATCCTTACCGGCATAGGGCCTGGCGGCGAATTGCTCATCACCCCGGATGGGGAAACACAGGCGCGTTCATTTATTACCGGAGAACTGTTAATTTTTCGCTAAATATAACGCGATCACTGTGATGTCATCACTTGCTACAAATGCCTCCAGCAGGTACACTAATACCAATGGCCGACACAGATTTTTTTAAGAATATAACCAGCAGGCAGTTTAACCCCGATGCGGTGCTGGATTTTTCGGCGGGCGGAAAGGCGCTTATCATCAGTGATTTGCATATGGGCGTGGGCAGAGGAGACGATCTTGCCGAGAACGGCGATTTGCTTATCAGCTTGCTGGAGCATTACTACTTTGCGCAGGGCTGGCATCTTGTTTTGAACGGCGACATTGAAGAATTGCAGCGTTATTCGCTGGAGCATATAAAAGAACGCTGGCTGCGGCTTTTTCAGGTGTTTAATTTATTTGCCGGGCAGAACCGCCTGTATAAACTTATTGGCAATCACGATGAAGAATTGCTTCTGAAAAAATCATACCATTATCCTCTCTACAATGTACTCCGTATTGATACCGGTTGTATTCCGGCCTATGTGTACCACGGACATCAGGCATCGAATATTTACACCAAATACAACAAACTTATTGGCGCTGGTATTCGTTATGTGCTTAAACCTTTTGGAATAAAAAATATTTCTTCCGGCCGCAGTCCTTACAAGCGTTTTACTATCGAAAAGGCCGCGTATAATTTTTCGCTGGATAATCGCTGTATATCAATTATCGGACATACTCACCGGCCCCTGTTTGAATCGCTGGGACGTTTTGACTACATCAAATTCCAAATTGAACAGCTCTGCCGGGATTACCCTGTTTCATCAGGAGAAGTCCGGGAGCGGATTGAGACCGAGGTTTTTGCCCTAAGGCGGGAACTGAGCAAGCTCAAGCGTAAAGAACGCCGGAACGTGCTGCGGCAGAGTCTGTACGGCGATGAACTGCCGGTGCCGTGTCTGTTTAACTCAGGCTGCGCCATTGGCAAAAAAGGCATTAATGCCATTGAAATTACAAGCGAGGACATAGCCCTGATATACTGGTATGCCGAAGGCCGCGGCCGGCGTTTTATTGGCAGGGGCGGCTACGATATAGAAAAACTGGCCGGCACCAGATACCGCCGCGCCGTTTTGAACCACAGCCGGCTGGACTATATCCTGGCAAGAATCCAACTCCTCGGCGCCGCAAAGGGGTAGGAACCCTACCCACAACCTGCTATTCTCGCTATAATTACTTAGCATGAGTCAACAAACAACAGCCCAGGGGTCCGCCCCAAAGGCCGCCCACTGGGCAGATGAATATGCGGAAAAGATAATCCGCGAGAAAGCCGGGAAAGAAACATACACTTGCGCGTCGGGGATTACTCCATCGGGCACAGTGCATATTGGTAACTTTCGGGAAATAATTTCGGTCGACTTGGTTGTCCGCGCCCTGCGGGATATGGGTAAAAAGGTCCGCTTTATTTACTCATGGGACGATTACGATGTGTTTCGCAAGGTGCCCAAAAATATGCCCAAACAGGAAATACTTGAAAAACACCTTCGGTTTCCCATCACCATGGTTCCCGATCCCTGGGAGCGGGATGTTAGCTATGCCCGCCATCACGAAGTTGATGTTGAAAGCAAATTGCCCATTGTGGGGATATTTCCCGAGTTTATCTATCAGGCTGAACGGTACCGTTCTTCGCGTTATGCGCAAGGAATACGCCGCGCGCTGGAATGCCGTGATACGCTGAAAAACATTCTTGACAAATTTCGTGATGAAGATCACAAAATCAAGGGCGAG
Organism: Treponema sp.; assembly: GCA_009784775.1. Lineage (GTDB taxonomy): Bacteria > Spirochaetota > Spirochaetia > Treponematales > Breznakiellaceae > WQXQ01. Next base: position 2,114 of record WQXQ01000028.1, on the reverse strand, counting down.
TGGTGGCCGGTCAGCGTGTTTTGCGGCGCGTGTAATAAAGACGAAACGGATATTGACGGATGGGACGGCGAGTGGGGTTTGAGTTATCACTGCAGGGCTTGCGGTCATGCGGAAACGGTGGATATAACCAGCGCGCAGGGAGTAAAGCTGGGCTGGCGGATCGACTGGCCCATGCGGTGGGAATATGAAAAAGTCGATTTTGAACCGGCGGGTAAAGATCATCACAGTCAGGGGGGCAGTTTTGATACGGCCCGCCATGTATGCAAGGAAGTGTACGGATGGGATGCTCCCATTACATTCCGGTATGATTTTATCGGCATTAAGGGATCGGTCGGGAAAATTTCCAGTTCTTCCGGCGAGGTGGTGGATTTAGGCGATGTGCTTAAGGTCTATACGCCGGAATTGACGCGGTATTTGTTTGCGGGAACGCGGCCCAACACCGAATTTACCATTTCGTTTGATCTGGATGTTATAAAAATTTACGAAGATTACGATAAAACCGAACGCATTGCCTGGAAACTGGAACCGGCAAAAGATGAACAGACCTACCGCTGGGAGCGCCGCATCTATGAGCTTTCTCAGACGGTAACTGCAGATATACCTCAGCCTTTTCAGGTTCCCTTCCGCCACTTCTGCAACCTTATTCAGATTGCCGATGGCGATGTGGATAAGGCATTAGCCGCGCTGGACGGCCCAACTTCCGAGCAAATTGCCGCTCTGCGGACAAGGGCGCTGTGCGCCAAATACTGGGTAGAAAACTGCGCCCCCGAAGAATTCCGTTTCCAGCTAAAACCGGCGGGGGAAAAGGCGGAGCTTTCTGCGGAAGAAGAGTCCGCGCTCCGGCTGTTGCGGGATGAGGTTATTTCCTGTATTGAAACCTTTGCCGAAGACAAGCCCTGTGCCGAAGCAATTTACGGCATTGCTCAAAAAGCCGGTATTGAGCCCAAGGCTTTGTTCCGTGCCGCGTATCAGGCCCTCATCGGTAAGGATCAAGGACCCCGGCTTGCGAATTTTTTGCGCTCCATTGACAAACAACGTTTGTTGGACATTCTGGGCGTTTACTAATCGTTTAGGCCCCTTCATATTCAGGAACTTTGTGTAAGGCTATATTATTGTCACGCAGCATTTTTTCAACATTCGCGGGAATGCGGTCGTCGGTAAAAACACCGCTGACACTTTCCAGGCGTACCGTTCCCAGCACACCCTTGCGTGTGAATTTTTCAGCGTCGGTCAATACATAAATATCGCGGACATTTTCCGCCAAATCCATTATTGTCTGTGAGCGTAAATGATCCTTTCCGGTAAATCCAAAATTCGGTATGAAGCCGTCGGTTCCGATAAAAAATTTATCCGAAAAAAAGATTTCTCCGCATTTTCGCGTCATTGGACCTACCAGTACCTGAGATTCGGGCTGGTAACAACCGCCCAATAGTATAATTCTGGTATGGGACGCATTGCGGATAAAATTGGCGATAAAAACCGAGTTGGTAATGATCGTTATGTCCTGCTGTTTGTTGGCCAATTCTTCCGCCAAAAGGGCGCAACAGGAGCCGGATTCAACCATAACGGTCTCGCCTTCTTCCACTATTGCGGCGGCTTGTTTGGCAATGCGCCGCTTTATATCGTAGTTGAACGCCATTCGCTTGCCAATATCGTCCATTTTGCCCAGACAAGCGTACCCGTGTTCCCGGCGAATCAACCCGCGCCCCTCAAGAATGTCCAAATCTTTGCGTATTGTTACCTGGGAGACGCCCAATAACTCTGATAATGCAATTACTTCGGCGCGTTGGTGCCTGGATAATACCTCAAGTATTTTTGTATGTCGGTGAGTCATCATTTTGGGTCCCTCCTGCCGCTTGGCGCCGTGAATCATTCAAAATAGTTAGTTTTGAAACAAGTTTCCCTTACTTATAAAAAAATAAAAATTACTAAATTAGTCAAGAAAATTCGTCTTAATATTGACAAAGTTTTTATGGTTTTTCCCGGTAAAAATGATTCTTATCTTGTGTATTTTACCTTTGCATAATATAATAATCTTAAATTGTATGGCTAAAATGAAGACCGATGTAAAAAGCAGCGTACTCATCGTAGATGATGAAAAGGCAAATAATTTT
>WQXQ01000027.1 GCA_009784775.1 Treponema sp. | reverse complement strand
TCTAAATTTTTCGGAAAATTCCTCTATTGATAGCTTCAAAAACCCCTCCAAAATGTACTATTCAAGTATATACCCAAAAAAACCATTATTGTCAAGTCTGTTTTTTTACTGTTTTTTCTAATTAGTTTTCTTCATTTTTTCTAATATTTTCAGGCACAACTGTTGCATAACTTTGTGTACCTGTTAGGGTAAAGTCCGAGTCTCCCCGGCTGCCGCAATTTACTTTACGGCGGCTGGCTACGGTTCATCTGTTTTTGCACCCCGCTGCCGCCCCACCGGGGTTATCGTGTGGCGAAAAACAATAATTAACACCACTACACCTTAATCGTCCCCACAAACTGCTTGACCGGCTCCACACACTCTCTGCCATATTCCGCAGCCAGTTTGACAATGGCGCTTCCGATTATCACTCCGTCAGATATGGCTGCCATATCCCGCGCCTGCTCCGGCGTTGATATGCCAAAACCAATCGCGCAGGGGATTGATGAAACGCTCTTTACCTGATTAATCATTTCAGTGACATTGGTAACGATATTGCTGCGCACGCCGGTAACGCCCAGCGACGATACGCAATAAAGAAACCCTTCCGCCTCTTTCGCGATGGTTTCTATCCGTTCACCAGAAGTCGGCGCGATTAATGATATGTACGTTATACCGTATTTGGCGCACACCGCAGTCAGTTCGTCTTTTTCCTCAAAGGGCAAGTCCGGTACAATAACACCGTCAATCCCGCAGTCTTTGCATTGTGCCATAAACCGTTCTTTGCCATATACAAAAATAGGATTTATGTAACTCATAAATAACAATGGGATTGTTACTTTTTCCCGAACCCTTTTGACCATATTGAACAACTTGTCAACCGTACAGCCGCCCGCCAGCGCCCGCTCGTCAGCTTCCTGAATGACGATTCCCTCCGCCACAGGATCGGAAAAAGGTATGCCAATTTCGATTATGTCTACACCCGATTCAGCCATGGCGACAATGAGTTTTTCGCTTGTTTCGATATCCGGGTCGCCGCCGGTGATGAACGCGATAAACGCTTTTTTTCCCTCGAATGCTTTTGTTATCCTATTCATTGATACTCACTCCCATAAACCGCGCGATAGATGCGACGTCTTTATCGCCCCTGCCAGACAGATTTACCACAATTATTTTGTCTTTACCCATTGTTGGAGCGATTTTTTGCACATACGCAATCGCATGGGCGCTTTCAATCGCCGGTATAATTCCTTCGGTGCGGGACAGATATGCAAACCCCTCCACCGCTTCCTTGTCGGTGATCGCCGCATATTGTGCCCGGCGGATATCAGCCAGATGCGCGTGTTCCGGGCCAATGCCGGGATAATCAAGCCCTGCCGAAATGGAATGTACCGGCGCAATTTGTCCGTATTTGTCCTGACAAAAATACGATTTCATGCCGTGGAAAATGCCGACGGTGCCAAGGGTCATGGTTGCGGCGTTTTTGGGGGTATCGATACCAAGCCCTGCCGCCTCACATCCAATCAGCTGCACCGATGCATCGTTAATAAATGCATAGAACGCACCTATGGCATTACTGCCGCCGCCAATACAGGCGATTACCGCATCGGGCAGCCGTCCTTCCATCTGTAATAATTGTTCCTTTATTTCTTTGCCAATAATTTTTTGAAAATCCCGTACCATCATCGGAAACGGATGCGGCCCCATGACCGATCCAAGCACATAATGGGTATCATCGATGCGGGATACCCACTCACGCATGGTTTCGTTTACCGCATCTTTCAGCGTCATGGTACCACTGGTAACCGGGTGAACTTTTGCGCCAAGCAGCCCCATTCTGAATACATTCAAGGCCTGCCGTTCAGTGTCCTCTTTTCCCATAAATATGTCGCACTCCAATCCCATGAGTGTTGCGGCGGTGGCGGTGGCAACACCATGCTGTCCTGCGCCGGTTTCGGCGATTACGCGGGTTTTACCCATTTTTTTTGCAAGCAACACCTGCCCCAATACATTATTGATTTTGTGGGAACCGGTATGGTTCAAATCTTCACGCTTAAAATAAATTTTCGCGCCGCCCAGATCATCCGTCATCTTCTGCGCAAAGTATAACAGCGATGGCCTGCCCGCATAGTTTTTTAGTAAATCCAGCAATTCAGTTTGAAATTCCGGATCATCTTTATAATGCAGATACGCTTTTTCAAGCTCATGCAGATTGCTCATCAGTGTTTCGGGTACATACTGACCGCCGTATTCTCCAAATCTGCCTTTTTTAATGTTCATTTCTTACCATCCTGATAAATTGTGTTATTTTAGCCGGATCTTTCATCCCGTCTGTTTCTACGCCGCTGCTTACATCCACTGCAAAGGGCGCGGTTTTCATAATTGCCTCGCCAATATTTTCCGCATGTAATCCACCCGCTAAAAAATAAGGCTTACTTGTTTCACCGATTAAATCCCAATCAAAATGATGACCGGTACCGCCGCCCTTGTGATCCAGCAACAGATAATCCGCCGCCGTTTCCGTCCATTTTTGCACATCCCCTTTTTCCTGAACACTGATCGCCTTAACAACCGGTTTGTCTGTCAATCGCTTTAACTTTTGAATATATTCCTCATTTTCAGAACCATGCAGTTGAACCATAGCAATCACCCCGTCATGAACGAGAGACAGGATATTTTCAATGGTCTCATCCACAAACACACCCACCGGAATAATACCAGCATTAAGACCACGACGCAATGCCACCGCCTGCCGCGCCGTCACCCTCCGCCGACTAGCCGCAAACACAAACCCCACATAATCCGGCCTCTCAACATTCACCACCTCAATATCCCCTTGTTGCGTCAATCCACAAATCTTAACCCTTATCATATCCTCTTCCCTCTTCTCATTCCTCATTCCCCTCGCAGCCGCCCTATCTCCCCTCTCTTGTCCGCGCTTCTCATAATGCGTTCGCCGATCAGCGCCGCATTTGCTCCAATTTTCCGCAGCTTCTCAATATCGTCCGGCGTGTTAATACCGCTTTCGGAAACAAAAATGACATCCGGCGGCACCAGTTTTCGCAGGCGTTCGCTTAAACTCATGTCTACCTCAAATGTTTTAAGGTTCCGGTTATTAACGCCGATTATGCTTGCGTTAGCCGACAGTGCCATCGCTATTTCTGTTTCATCGTGTACTTCCACCAGTGCGGAAAGGCCGAGACTATGCGCAAGCTCAATATATTCGGCAAGGGTGTTCTGATCCAATATGGAACAAATCAATAAAACCGCGCTTGCGCCCAGCAGTTTCGCCTCGTAAATCATGTATGGGTCAACCGTAAAATCTTTACGCAGCAACGGAATATTGACCGTATCGGCAATTTCCCGCAAATAGCTATCGCTGCCCTTGAACCAAAACGGTTCCGTTAACACCGAGATCGCCGCTGCGCCTGCCGCTTCATAGTCTTCTGCAATGGCTACATACGGAAACTCTTCCGCAATGATCCCTTTGGACGGCGACGCTTTTTTGATTTCGCATATAAAAGCTATATCATCCGACCGCAATGCTTTTTCGAAAGGGAATTCGCTCCCTGTGTCCAAAGACGTCATTTCGATGATCTGTGCCATGGGAAGAATCTTCTTTTGCGCTTCGATGCGTTCTTTGGTACGCGCTGCGATTTCCTGTAATATATTCATCACCTAACCTTCATTTGAGAAGCGAATAAAATCATCCAGCTTCTGCAATGCTTTTCCGCTGTCGATAACATCATTGGCGATTTTTACCGCCGCTTCGATAGATTCATATGTACCGGTAATAAACATCGCCGCCGCTGCGTTAAGCACCGCCGCATTTCGTTTAGGGCTTTTTTCTCCCTGCAATAGCGCTCTTAAAATTGCAGCATTTTCCTGCGGGGTGCCGCCCAGTAAATCTTCTTTTTTGCAGCGTTCAAAGCCAAATTGTTCCGGCGTAATAGTATAAGACCGTACCCATCCATTTTTTACTTCGCAAATAAAAGTAGGGGCGGAAAGAGATATTTCGTCTAACCCGTCCTCACCGTACACCACCATTGCATTTTTTACGCCCAGGTTGCACAAAACTTGCGCCAGCGGCTCCACCAGCTCTCTTTCATACACGCCCATCAATTCCATTTTTGCGCCTGCGGGGTTGGTCAGCGGCCCTATGATATTAAATACCGTTCTAATGCCCAATTCGCGGCGGATCGGCGCCACAAACTTCATGGCGATATGGTAGTTTTGCGCGAACATAAAACATATCCCGATATTTTTTAGCAGCTCAGCGCTTTTTTCGGGGGCTATGTTGATGTTTACCCCCAGCGTTTCCAATACATCCGCCGATCCGCATTTACTCGATGCGCTGCGGTTGCCGTGTTTTGCCACCGGAATGCCCGCCGCTGCCGTGATTATCGCCGCCGCTGTGGATATGTTAAAGGTGTTGGCATGGTCGCCGCCGGTGCCGACTATTTCGAGTGCGTCTACATCATGCAACAGACGAACGCAGTGGGATCGCATCCCAAAAGCGGAAGCGGTAATCTCATCGGTGGTTTCGCCTTTCAGACTCAACGCGGTGAGATATGCGCTCATTTGCACCGGTGTTGCTTCGCCGGTCATAATTTCGTCCATGACGGCCTTCGCCGTCTCATACGTCAAATCCTGCTTTTTCGACAGGGATATAATTGCTTCTTTTATCATAATGTGCTCCTTAATATTTATCCGAACAGTCCTGCACTTATCCACATCGGGATTGCCACAAGCAAAGCGAGCAGACACACCGCAAAATAGATAAGGCCGTATATGCTTTGGTGTTTATTCGTCCATGTCCTGTCTTCGGCGATTGAACGGCTCATTACCGCCCACATATTTTGGTATGCCAAAAAGAAGGCATTGCCCGCCAGAATAAATATGGCAATCCACACCAACGGACTAATTTGATACGTTTCCTGTATGCGGGGAAGTATCGGCGCCATAATTGAAATGGTTGGCAGGAACATAGCAACGTCAACCATACTCCAGAGGAACATAAACGCCGTAACCGTAAACACAAACAGCCAGGGGTTACCCGCAATCGGCGCAAGGGCGGGAACGACTATTCCCGACAACCAGTCAGAAATGCCGGTTGCCTTAAAAATCGGACCCAGGCTGAACGCCATAGCGATAAAGACAACCAGGTTCCAGTTGGCGGCGGCATTAAAATCTTTTGTTTCCAGAACTCCAAACACAAAGAAGCACAGCATTGCGGCAATACATATAATGGCGGTGGAAAGACCATGAAAGCTCGTGGTGAGGGACAACCCGAATACCACCATTAAAATCGCGGCGGTTATAATTTCTTTTCTGCCCATTTTTTCCAGAATCTGTTTCTGTACCGATTCGATCGCTTCTTTAGAGAGTTTTTCTTCGGGTTTGAGAAACAAGAGGCCGCCCACAACCAATAAAACCGTCGCTATAATTACCGGCACCAGCAAGACTCCAAGCCAATCCCCAAAGCTAACGTCTATGCCGGCGTTAGCCATTTGTCCCTGAGTGAACGGCCCCCACACAACGCCCGTCATCCATCCCGAACCGGGAATAAGCGCCATTGCAAACGCTGTCAGCAGTATCAACGAATTGCCTTTAGAGCCTTTTTGCAAATTGAATAATGCGCAACACTGAACGGCAATCGGAAGCATTATCGCTACGCGCACCGTTGTCGCCGGGGTCAGTATGGACAGTATCACGCCGATTGGAACCCACGCAAAAATGAGCGAAAGATATGTCGGTCTGCACACTTTAATAACCGCCATTGCGATTCGGCGGCCCAATCCGGTTTTTTGCAGCGTATACCCAAAGAAAAACGCGGGAACCAGGGTCCAAAGGGCTGTTTGCGTAAATCCGGAAAATATTACGGTCGCATCAAGCCTGATAAGCAGGCCAAACAGGGCTAACACCAGCCCGCCTATTGCGTAGGTCAGCTTGAACGGTTTGAAAATCCAGATACACAGAGCGATGATCATACCTCCCAGCATGATGTGACCTTTGTCATCCAAATCCGCGATGGGGCGTACCGCCATAATGACCGCCGCCGCCAATGCCATAAGCCCGCTTCCTACATGGGAAACTTTCAATGCACTTTTCATTTTTTCCTCCAAAAAAAAAGTCCTTGATACAGTAAAACGCATAAGCGCTTTACTGTATCAAGGACGAATATAAATCCGCGGTGCCACCTTGATTCGCAGGAATAATCCTGCGCTCTCGTGGGTAAAACATACCCCCGACCATATACCCTCAACAGTTCCACCAAACAGTCTGCATTTCTACCCGGCTCTCAGATGCCCGGACTCTCTGTACAGCGCATATACTGTTTTCTTTCTGTCTCAACGGTTCTAGTGTTCTTAATACAAAAGTACACTATTTGCGTAAAAGTGTCAAGTACGGTAGGGTGGTTTTTATGCTTTTTAAATACGATTTACGGAAATTTGCTTCATTATTGCTAATTTCGGGCAAAAAAAGCTAAAATGCAACAATTTTATATATTTCCTTCATTTTATAATAACAAGGTATCGGCAACTACGTTGACAATTTGATTTTGCCTACCTATAATATGGGTTGGTATTATATTATGATGATAACAAGAACCACTTATAAAAGAGACTTCTAGTTATCCAGGAAGCACAAAATGAAAGAAAATGAAGCTATTGTTTCTGTAAAAAAATTCTTTTTACAAGAGCAGAACAAAAACAAAGAAAATGAAATCATTAAAGTAATCCTGCAGGAAGATGTTCCAATTATCTGTGTAAACCGCGAACAACAAAAAAAACGCCTTATGCCGTTTAATTCACTTTATGGAAGCGGAACCAGTTTTTGGCTGCAAAAACATAGCTGGGATTATTTTATTTCCGAAAAAGATAAACAGAAAATAGAAGATTTAGTAAATGCTGAAGCTTTTATTTTGAACGCAGGTATTAATTCCGATATACCGGAAAAATCACCTGAAGTGGCACCTAGGGTGGTTGTCGTACAGCAAACAGACAATTCCAATGCATCATCAAATAATGCGAAAGAAGTACAAAATATTGAGAATCATGCAATTAAAATCAAAAATCTCATAGAAAATAAAACAAGCGATCCAAAACTAATATCCAACGTGTTGGTAGATGCGGTAAAAGATACTGCGGCTATTAATCAAGATATAATGCTGGACATGGTGCAATATTCGGATAACGAATCAAAAATCCTTACACAGGATATGGTTAACTCAACAATGGCTATGGTAAAAGCTTCTTTGGCTGTTCCAATGGAAGGTGTTTTGCAAGATGAATTAATAGGTACCCTGGTAGAAAAGAGCGAGAATCCTGTCCTAAAACACATGATTAGATCATATACCCAGGGCATTGCATTTTTTGAATATTACAACAGGCTTTTGTCTTCATCTTACGCCGTTACAAAATTTCGGATAGAGTTTAAGAAAAAATATCTTCCGTTATATACAACGCTGCTGCCGCATTTTGATGATAGTCAGCTAACGCTTGAAAGAGTTTTTAATGGGGGATTACGAACAATCCCGCCGCATTTAATTAGTAATTGGTCAGCAGGATTATTACTCCACGATGTAGGAAAAAAAACCAATATAGAATACAAGGAAGGTGAAGCTGATTATAATCATAAAACCGCAGTCGATCATGTCAGATTTGGAATGTCTTATATTATAAATAAAACAAATTATTGCAAGGAAGCGGCTTTTATTACAGGTTATCATCACGATTATTATGGGAACCCCGGCGGTTATGGTATTTATACCTCTTATTTAAATAACTTTAGAAGAAAACATCCCGGCAAATTTCAGGATTTCTGTATTGGATTTGAACTTGAAAATTTGGTTAAGTGCGAGGTTCTTGCTTATTTTCCCGCTAAAGTATTGGAAATTATTGATACTTATGACAGCCTTACTGACAAAAGCCGTATCAGCAGCAACGCATTAAGCCATAGTGAAGCCATTGATATAATGTGGAATGAACATATCATTAAATATCACAGACTTGATCCTATTCTCTTTGATATTTTTGTGAAATTTAAAAGCGCAAAGGAATATTTTAAATACGGATAATCCTAATTCCGCTTTAGTTCTGCGGTATTGGGTCGTTGCCAAGGTTTATCGCGGGAGTGTTGTTGCCGCCGTAGCGGGGTGCCTCGCGGATTATGGCGGTGTCGTTGTATTCAACAATATTAATCCAGTCGATGTACGCATACGCAGTATCATAGTCGGCTGTGCCTACCCATGTAAGATCTGGCGGGAACCAGTTAGCAATCCAGAACCATGCGGTATAAACGGGAATGTTCGTAGTTATCGTTGACAGTAACTGTCCGTCAAAATAGAAGTGGACCTTTTTGTCAGCGCCCTCTGCGCGCCACTCAAAAGCGTAGGTATGCCATTGCCCGTCGGTGCGCACGTTGGTACCCAATGTGGGTTGCGTATACGTTTTGGTAGTGGTCCAGCCGTTAATTTCCGGCGCAGCGTCATAGGTTACGCATTGCATTCTGTTGAAGTTCCTGGCATTCGGGTAGTCGCACGGTAATTCGATATCAATTTCGCTGCGTCTGTGGGCGTTTGTACCTGCAATTAAGTCGGCGCCGTTCCAGTATGTCCAAATGGCCGTGCAGGGGCCGATGACAGGAGCGATTTTCATTCTGACCTCGAACAGTCCCGCTCCGTAAGCCTCTCGCGTTACAAGGCCCGAACCTGCGACACCATCGCCGCCCAAGCCGGCTCTATTGCCTTGCGACTTCATAACCACAATTCCGCCCGTGCCTCCCATCGCCGCAACTTCGGCGGCATTGGTGGAGAACATGATGTTATCTTCCGAATAATTTCCCGCGCCGCGCCCCCAGACATGGGCTCTATTAATGATAAACCAATCGGCGCTGCGTACACCTTGGTCAAAGTCGTCAAAGAATGTCCGCCTAACCGTTGGCGCGCTGTTCCACCTGTTGGGGTACAAAGCGTCGTAGTCGTACATACCTTGCACGCCGGGGTTTTGGGCTTCTGGAAAATGGATGCTTTCCACGCGGTAACTGCTTGGCGCGGGGTCGGTTTTTAGGCAAATCGATCTTACCGCTTCTGAAATCGGAATATAAACCGTTTTTGTTTCGCCCGCCAAAAATACCGTGTTGGTGGTTGCGCTCGTTATTTGGGATGATGGCACAAGCCAAGTGGCCTGCAAGGCTTGCGAATACAGCTCGACGGTAAATGTTTTTGAGGTCGAACTGTAATTGGTAATCGTTATCCCAAACACATTGGCGCCGTTCACGTACGTTACATTGGTGCGCGAATGTGTGCCATCGACATGCGTAACATCAAAGGCCTGTGTACTCCCCACACGCGTAAAAGTATACCCATCACCGTACCAGCTTATCGTTCCCGCGTTATGGACGGGAATACCGGGAATATCCTCAAATACCGCCCGTACTGACACGTGATCCGCAGGCATTAAGAAAGTTGTTGTCATCTGAGCAGCGTTGGCGAAAGTAATGTTTCCCGAAATTACTTCCCACTGCCTAAACTTTTGTCCCTGCGGGGCGGCGGCAGCGGTGACTGTAACGGTAGTACCCGCGACAGCGGCAGCGGGTGTGGCCGTGCCGCCCGTAACGGTAATCGTATATTCAAAATGAACGATGTATTCAGCGTCGGACGGTGTAATCGGCTCACACGTTGTGAACACTGCAAGAGTTACCGCAGCTAAAACCGCTGTCAAAAATATTGTAAGATGCCTTCTTATCATTTTTAACATCTTTTGTAAAGACACACTATTTGCGTAAAAGTGTCAATAGGGGTATCAGCACTCTATACCAATACCCTCATCTAGGGATATTATCTAAATATGTTCATTTTATGCGGAATAGCACTATTACTGTGCCTGGGCTGTACGACCGTGGTGGAAAAGACCGGGCAAGCTCTGGACGGGTCGGCATTTGCAGAAAAAAACATAGCCACCTACCAGACACCCGACCCGCAGGGAAAGAAAAAAGTACCGGCAGAAATGGAAATTCGGGAAATGCGGAATAAGGCCGGGGAACACTCGGTACTCATTACCCTGCATACATTCCCCGCCATGCGCATCCGCGGTTCAGCGCCGGACAGCCGCGGAGAGTTTCAGCTCACGTCACTGGATTACCTGGGCGGTAACCACCACGGCTGGAACGAATACCGGCTGGATCTGTTCGGCTCGGGAAATCTGGTATTGGGTGAGACCACCGCGGCGCTTTCGATCCCCGGCGAAATTGAACCGGTGGAAATTTCCTTTGGCCGCATAAAACGCTACGACACCCGCATCACCGGGACCGAGGCCCTCACCAGCCTGCGCAACCGCCGCGAGCGCATTGTAGCCCTTGCCGAATGGATGAACAGCCGCGAAGACACTCCCGCGCTGGACAATCAAAAAGCATTTGCCCAGTACTGGAAACCATTGATCCTTCCCGAAATGGTCAAAAAAAAGAACCGCCCGGAACACTGGCAACAGGAACATGACCTATGGGTAAAGGCCGAAGACATACGCTGGAACACCGGCTACACGGAACGGATGTTTCCGGAAATGCTCAGACCAATACGCAATTCCGGCACCATGCTGCGCGACTGGGAAGAAGCCCTTGAATGGCTCTACATCGAATACGAGTGGGAACGGATTAAAGAGAGCTTGGCAAAGGAACGGTTTTATACAAGAATAAAGTAACCATAACAAAGGAGCATTACATTGGACGTTTCATTTTCACTGTTAGAACTATTCGAGATGGGCGGCCCGGTCATGTGGCCGCTGACGGCATATTCCATCGCGGTCATTAGCATCGGCATTGAGCGAATAATATACCTTACCTACCATAAGCTGCGTGTTGATGATATGGGCAGCATCGTTTCGGGATTCATAAAAAACCGCGATTATCAGGGCGCGGCGGACTATCTTGCCCCTCTGACTGCCCGGCGCATGGGCGCACGGATTCTTCTGGCTCTGGTAAACCGCGCCATGCCCGGCAAGGACAAGACCTTTTCCGAACGCCATATTGAACGGGCTGCCGAAACCGAAGCGATGACCTGCATCAATTCGCTGGAAAACGGTTTTAACTTCCTGGTTGCCCTGGGGTCGCTTGCCCCCCTCACCGGCTTTTTGGGAACGGTAACGGGAATGATTGGCGCGTTTAAATCGATAGCCGAAGCCACCGAGGTAAACGCCCAAATTGTTGCCGGCGGTATTTACGAGGCGCTGATAACCACGGTATACGGCCTGATCGTTGCCATCGCCGCCATGGTCTTTCATTCGGTTCTCAGTCATATTGTCGATAAATTTGCCGCGGAAACCGAAAAAACCTGCTCCGACCTGATAGCTGAAATCACCGAGCAGCAAGCATAAAGCTAAAGCCATGAAACTAAAGCGAAAGGAAAAAATCGGCTTTGTGGAATCAGCGGCGGCAAGCGATCTTGCCTTTCTGCTGATCATTTATTTTATTGTCATTGCCGGTTTCAATATCAACAAGGGCTTTCTCATGAATCTGCCCGCCAAGGATTCCACCCGCATCATCCTGAAAGAAGACCTGTTGCGTTTTGCAATGGACGAATCGGGCAACCTTATCCACGATGCGCAGATCATCGAAATTCAGGATGCCAGAAATATGGTCGCAACGGCGCAGGCGGCAAACCCCGCTATCGCCGTGATATTAACCATAGACCCCCAGGCCCAGTGGCAGCAAGTGGTTTCCTTTGTGGAAATTGCCCAACAGCAAAAAATCGAAGCATTTTCATTCACCATGAAAAAGGAAAGCGCAGAATGAATTTGAAACGGAAGAAAAGCCACCATATTTTCATTCCCCTGAACTCCACCTCAGATATAGCGTTTCTCCTGTTAATTTTTATCATGGTCATTGCGCTGATCAATTTCCGCATTGAAGTAAATATCGATTATGCCGAGGCAAAAACGGTTTTGAATACCGGCGCGGAACAAAATCTTGAAGTGTGGGTAGACCGGGACGGCAATGTATACCTCTCGGGCGAACCGGCAGATTTGCCTGCTCTGGAACGAACAGTCATTGAGTTGTATGTCAGCGCTCCGGACACGCGCATACACATTATCGCCGATAGGAATACCCCGTACGAACATATCAACGCCGTTTTAGAGGTACTGCAAATACTCCAGTACCGCACGGTCAGTTTTGTGGTGAAAAATGTTGAATGAAAAATACCTGAAGCTGCTGCTTTTTCTTACAGTAGCCGCCATTCACCTGCTGCTCATCTTCTTCCTTGCCTTTACCATGAAAGTTTCGTCCCAGGCCCCGTCCGAACACGCCCGCATGATGCGCCTGACCGACTTTACCGAATATATCCCCGCCCCGCCCTCCCCTCCGCCGCGGGAAGCGGAAAACATACCCGAAGTAGAATCTATCGCCGAAACCATGATCGAAGCCGCCGTGGTGCCGGAGCAGCGTGTGGTCGCCGCCGGTACCCTCATTACGCCCGGCTCCGGTATTTCCTGGGACGATTATCTTCCCATACACCGGGTCTCTGATCCGCCCCAATTTGACGAGCGAGAAATTGCCGCCGCTCTGGTGTATCCGCCCATAGCCCTCCGTTCCGCCATTGAAGGCCGGGTTATTCTGGAACTTTTTGTGGACAAAAACGGACTGGTGCAACAGGTTCGCATTTTACAGGAAACCCCCAAAGACCGGGGCTTTGGCGAAGCGGCCGTAAGAGCCTTTACCGGCAGACAAGGCACCCCCGCCCTGGCAGACGGCGAACCAGTCTCATCCCGCTACCGCTACCCCGTCAGCTTTAGAATTCGGTAGAAGATCCACCCTTGCCCTACCCCTCTTTTTGCGATACTCTATATACAGGTGCCGTATGGGAAATAAGCTTTTAACCAGAACAAGCGAAAAACACACCCCAAAACTCAAAGAACCGGAAGAATACCGGGTGATTTTACTCAATGACCACTATACAACCATGGAATTTGTGGTGGAAATCCTGATGGGCATATTTCATAAAAATCTGGAAGACGCACACAGGATCATGCTGGATGTACATAAAAAAGGAAAAGGTCTGGTGGGGCAATATTCCTGGGATATTGCGGTTACCAAAGCGGAACAGGTCCATGTTAAGGCGCGGGAACAGGAATTTCCCCTGCGCTGTATTGTTGAGGCCGCCTAAATCGGAGATAATAGAGCTATGAGAATTTCAGGCAATGTACAGGCCATCATTAACGCGGCATATAACGAAGCGCGAGTACGAAATCACGAATACCTTACCCCGGAGCATATACTCTATGCGGCACTTGCCTTTGACGAAGTGCAAGGGGCACTGACCTCTTGCGGGGCAAATACCGAACAAATCAAAAATGGCATGGAAAGCTACTTTGAACAAAAAGTTCCCACTGCCAGCGCGGTGGCGGAACCAACCCAAACCGTGGGCTTTCAGAGCGTAATCGAGCGGGCTGTTATCCAAAGCCGCTCAGCCCAAAAGCCAATGATCGACGTAGCCGATATTCTGGTATCGCTGTTCGATGAAGAACGGAACTACAGCGCCTATTATCTGCGCAAAGCCGGAATCAAGCGGCTGGATCTGCTGGATGTACTCTCATACGGCAGTAGCAGCGAAAATGACAAATACAGCACCACACATGAGGAAGAACTGGGCGACCCGGCGCACAAAACAAAGCAGGGCAAAAAGACCGCCCTGGAACGTTTTGCCGTCGAGCTAACCGCCCTGGCGCGGGATAACAAGCTGGAGCCGTTTATCGGCAGGCACGAGGAGCTTGACCGTACCGTACAGGTGTTGTGCAGAAGGTTAAAAAACAACCCCATCCATGTGGGCGATTCCGGCGTGGGAAAAACCGCCGTTACCGAAGGGCTTGCCCAGCGTATAGTGGCGGGCAATGTTCCGCCGGCGCTGAAAAATTTCAGCATTTACGCCCTGGATATGGGCGCGCTGATTGCCGGCACCAAGTACCGCGGCGACTTTGAAGAACGGGTCAAGCGGGTTATGGAAGAGATGCTGAAAAAAGAGCGGGCCATTCTCTTTATCGATGAAATACATACGTTGGTTGGAGCAGGCGCCGTTTCCGGCGGCGCAATGGATGCGTCAAACCTGTTAAAACCGGCGCTCACAATGGGAAAACTCCGCTGCATTGGTTCCACCACTCACGAGGAATACAACAAATATTTTGACAAAGACCGGGCGCTGTCACGGCGTTTCCAGAAGATCGACATCAATGAACCTTCCGAGGCTGACGCGATTGCCATTCTGAACGGACTTAAGTCCAAGTACGAAGATTTTCATCAGGTGCATTATTCCGATACGGCGATTGAGGCGGCAGTCCACCTTTCCGCCCAGTTCATTACCGAACGCCGCCTGCCCGACAAAGCCATTGACGTGATTGACGAAGCCGGCGCCTTTGCCCGCATATTGGCCTATACAGGTGTCGGTGAGCAACCGGTTAAAGATACCGAACATACCACCGAACAGGAAACAAACAGCGCGCAGGAAGGCACGGTTGAAATCATCGAAATCGGCTTGCCGCTTATCGAGGCCGTTGTTTCAAAAATTGCCCGCATACCGGAACGTTCAGTGGGTGAAAACGAAAAAGATAAACTCCGCATGCTGGAAGAACGGCTGCAAGCCAGAATATTCGGGCAGAATAACGCCATTGCCGCAGTGGTACGGGCCGTCAAGCAATCGCGGGCCGGCTTCCGCGCAGAAGGCAAGCCGGTGGCCAATTTCCTGTTTGCCGGGCCTACGGGCGTGGGCAAGACGGAACTGGCGCGGCAGTTGGCCGATATACTGGGCATAGCCATGCTCCGCTTTGACATGAGCGAGTATCAGGAAAAGTTCACTCTATCCCGGCTTATCGGTTCGGCGCCGGGTTATATTGGCTACGATGACGGCGGCCAGCTTACCGATGCGATACGCAAACAGCCCCATGCGGTGGTGCTGCTGGACGAAATCGAAAAGGCCCACTCCGATATTTTTAATGTACTTTTACAGATAATGGACTATGCCACCCTTACCGACAATCAGGGACGCAAGGCAGATTTCCGCAATGTCATTCTGATAATGACCAGCAACGCAGGGGCCAGGGAAATAGGCAAAGAACTTATCGGTTTTGGCGAACGAATCGTGGACGACAGCGCTGTTGACAATGCCATTGAAAAAATCTTTACCCCGGAATTCCGCAACCGTCTGGACGCGGTGGTCCGGTTCGGCCACCTTTCCCGCGAAATTATGACCTCTATTATCCGCAAGGAAATCGACCTTTTTGCCAAACAGCTTGCCGAAAAAAAAGTAGCGATGACCATCACCGATGCCTGCATTGCACAGCTTGCGGAAGAAGGCTACAGCCGCGAATTCGGCGCCCGCAACGCAGGCCGAATCATCGAAGAAAAAATCAAAAGTTTCTTTGTCGATGAAGTCCTCTTCGGCCGCCTCAGCAACGGCGGCAGCGCCACGGTCGACTGGCGGGAAAAACAGTATCACATTGACATCCCCCTTCCCTGACCCTTCAAGCTGGAAAGGCGACATTATCGCCGTTGGCGGGGAACTTTCGCCGGAGATATTGCTCTCTGCCTATACGCAGGGCATTTTTCCCTGGTACGGCCCCGATGACCCCATACTGTGGCAGTCACCCGACCCCCGCATGGTGCTCTTTCCGGAAAATCTGCACATTTCGCGTTCCATGCGTACCATACTCAAAAAAGGCGTATTTACCATCACCATGAACCGTGACTTTGCCGCCGTTATTCGCGGCTGCGCCGAAATCGCCCGTCCCGGTCAGGACGGGACATGGATCAACGACGACATCATCGCCGCCTATACCGAACTGCACCGCCTTGGCTTTGTATTATCGGCAGAGGCCTGGCTTAACGGGGAACTCGCCGGCGGCTGCTACGGCATCCTGTTGGATAATATGTTCTGCGGCGAATCCATGTTTGCCCGCAAACCCAATGCCTCAAAAGCCGCCTTTCTGACACTGGCGCAGCACCTTTTTGCCGCCGGCACCGCCTTCATCGACTGCCAAATCCCAACCGAACACCTGTACAGCCTTGGCGGGGAAGTCATAAGCCGCAGAACATTCTTAAAGCTGTTGCGGTAATGCGTATTTTATGCCATAATACCAGGATATGCTGCAGGGAATTAGCGCGGTTGCGTTTGATCTGGATGGGACTCTCTATCCCAACAGCCGTCTCTATATCAGGTTGCTGCCATTTTTATTACGGCACTGGCCGCTGGTTGCCGCGCTTGGCAGGGCCAGAAACATCATCCGCCAGAGGCAGGAACAATCCCCCACGGCATATGTACCCGACTTTTACGGCTATCAGGCGGAAATTACCGCATCATTGCTTAAAACATCACCGGAGCAGGTCAGGGAAAAACTGGAACATCTGGTATACCGGGGCTGGGAAGCTCATTTTGCAAACATAAAACTGTTTCCCTACCTGCGGGAATTTTTGGTTGAACTGCGGACAACACCGCTGAAACTGGGGTTACTTTCTGATTTCCCCCCAAAGAACAAGCTGGAAAAACTCGGTATTGCCGATTGCTGGGATGCCGTACTCGCTTCGGAAGATACCGGGGCGCTTAAACCTGCCATACGGCCGTTTGCCGAGCTGGCAAGGACCCTCAATTGCCCCCCGGAACAAATACTCTATGTGGGCAACAGCCGCCATTGCGATGTGGGCGGAGCAAAACGGGCGGGCATGAAAACAGCCTTGATTACCACTCGTTTTGCCCCGTGTAAAACTGTCGCGGATTTTACCTTCCACGACTATCGCCAATTACGTGATTTTGTGCTAGAGTAACCCTATGCTGTTTGATGTTGGTAACCTGATAACCTTGGGCATTGTAGTCCTTATTCTCCTTCTGTATCGTCTTCTGGACAGGGGCAACCGTTCCATTGACAGTGTGCGGAAATATGCGGACAAGTGCAAAGAAGCCATCGCCGTCTTTGTAGAAAACCAAAGTACCGCCATCAAAAATTACGGCATTAACCTTGAAGTGGAACGGAAATCTGCCGAAGGATTAATGCGGCGTATTCAGGATGTAACCAGAGAAGAGCTTGCCCAAAAAGTGCAGTCCCTTACCCAAATTGATGATCGCATACGGGATTACGACGCCTCTCTTGAAGAACTGGTTCAGATGACCGGCAGAGTGCAGGAAAACCTGAGCCGCATAAAAGATGAATCCGCCTTTGTCGAAAATGTCGCAAAGCGGGTTGGCGACATAAAAGATAAAGTTGAAAGCGCCAACAAGGAAATTGGATCCGTCAATAAAAAACTGGAAACCATTGAAACCCATTTTGAACAGGAAAATACCAAGGCGCTTGAAAAAGCAATGGAAATGGCCGTATCCGCCGCCCGATCAACCATTGCGGATTTTGAAGCCGGCGCCCAAACCATAGAGCGGAAAGTCAAAGATTACCGGGAACTGGTAAGCAAACTGGAACGCGGAAGAGAAAACAAACTTGCGCAGGATGAAGAACGGATCGAAAAACTCCTTGCGCAAACCATCGAAAAAGCGGGCGACAGAGCGGATAAACTTGAAGATGCGGCGCTGGTAAAACTGCGCGAGCAGGCGCAGGAACGGGTTAACACCCTTAAACTTAATTTTGAAGAAAAAATTAAAACGGTTCAGGAAACCATCAAAACAAAACTGGGAGAAATTCAGGAGCAGCTCAAGAATAATCGTGAAGAATGGAAAGCTGAATCCGCCGCCATTGAATCCCGCCAAAAGGTGTACAGCGATGAATGGAAACAGGATATGCAGCAGCTTAATGCCCTTGCGCAGCAACAGCGGAACAACTGGGATCAGGATATGGATGAACTCAATGTGTTCGCGCGGCAGCGGCAAGACAGCTGGAACAGGGAGCTGCAGGAATTAACGACCCTTGCAAAACAGCAGGCACAGGAACTCAATACCGCTCTGGAACGGCAAAACGAAGCGTTTTACGAGGCAATCAAAAAACAACAGGAAGCATGGGAGATCAAATCCCACGAAACAGGGCAGACCGTTATTGCCGCCGCCCAGGAAACCATTAAAGCAAGACTCAGCGAAATTCAGGAACAGATCAATACCAGTAATCAGGAATGGAAAACCGAAACCGCCACTATTGAGGATCGCCAAAAAATATACAGCGCCAACTGGAAACAGGAAGTTCAGGAGCTGAATGCCATTGCCGCCCTCGCAAAACAGCAGGCGCAGGAACTCAATACAGCCATAGAGCGGCAAAACGAAGCGTTTAACGGGGCAGTCAAAAAGCAGCAGGAAGAATGGGAAGCCAAATCCCGCGAAACAGGCCAAAGGGTCATTGCCGCCGCTCAGGAAACGGTCAAGGCAAAACTCGGCGAAATTCAGGAACAAATCAAAACCAGCACCCAGGAATGGAAAACCGAAACCACCGCTATCGAGGCCCGCCAAAAAACATACAGCGCCAACTGGAAACAGGAGATACAGGAACTGAATGCCCTTGCCCAACAACAGCGGAAAAGCTGGGAGCAGGATGTTCAGGCGTTAAACGCCTCCGCGCAGCAACAACGGGACAGTTGGAACAAGGACATGCAGGCATTTACCGCCACTGTGCAGGAACAGACACAGGAGCTTGGCGCCGCCATACAAAAACAGAACGAAACATTCGGCGAAGTAATCAAAAAACAGCGGGAAGAATGGGAAACCCTGTCCCGCGAAACCGGTCAGGAAATAATTGCCGCCACCCATGAGCGGCTTGAAGAATACCGTCAGGCGCAGGAAGAACAGTTCAGGCAGTTATCCGGCATCGCCAACGACACCACCCGGCTGGAAGTGGAATTACGGCGCTCCATGCAGGATGCGATAAGCCACATCAACAGCGACTTTGCCCTGTTCGGAAAAGAGATACACGGCAACTGGGAACACTCATCCGCGGAATTCAACAGCCAGTTGCAAGCCTTACGGGATGAGCTGGCGGGAGTTGACCGGAACCTTGCCGGAATCAAGGAAAAGGCATTCGAAAATGTATCCAACAAACTCAAAGGCTTTGAGGATGAGTTCACGGCAGACCTTGGCAGGCGAAGCGCCGAAATAGACAACCAGCTTGCCGCCTGGCAGGAAATGCTGGACAAACGGCTGGAAGCAATCGGCGAAGATTCCGAATCAAAACGGCAAAAAACCGAAGTCCGCATTACCGAAGATCTCAAAAAAACCATCACGGCTCAGGGCGAAAAAATCGTATCGGAACTGGAACGGCTCAAAGCGGAAACCGCCGCGTTCGAGGAAGGCATACGCGAAGAAATGCGCGGGGCAGACGAATCCCGAAAATCATTCAGCGAACAGCTTGAACGTAATCTGGAAGAAGTAAAAACCGCCGCCGTAAACGAACTGAATACCAAAATCGGCCAGCACAGCCTTTCAGTGGCAGATTCACTTCGGCAGAACCAGCGGGAGACAGAAGCGCATATCCGCGATTTCGTAACGGAATCCAAAGACCAAATCGCCGTCATGGGATCCTCGGCGGAAAGTTTCCGCAAAAACATAGAGGAGTGGCAGAATCAGCACAGCGCCCGTATGCGGGAACTTGATAACTCCATGGAAGAAGCCCGCCACCGCAGCCGTGAATTTGCCGCGGAAAACGATGAGCGCATTACCGCAGCCCGTTCCTCGGTGGATGAAATGCGCAGGGAAATTGCCGCCCAGACAAAACTCTTCGACCGTACCGACACACTCAAGGCGGAACTTGATCGCTATGTCGAAGATATGAGCGGCAATGTAAACCGGCTTGCGCAGATCAAAAACGAGATTGTCCACATCGAAAATCAATTCACCCAGATAAAACGTCTGGAAGACGATGTAAACGCCAAAATGACCCGCTTCCTTTCGGAAAAGCGCCGCATCGAGGTAATGGAAAACGATTTCCTCCGCCTGCTGCAAACCTCACAATCGGTCGAAGAAAAACTTGCTCAGGTCTCCAATTCAGACGATGTACTGCAGACCATTCAGGTGCAGATACGCCGCCTGGAAGACGCAATAAAAGATACCGAAGAAAAATACCAGCGGGTAGAACGAAAGAACAAAACCCTGCAGGAAACCAACGATGGCATAGACCGGAATTTCAAGGCGCTGCAGGAAGAAGAGCAAGCGGTCAAACGAATGGAACAGACCATTTCCATGCTCAAAAATGAAATAGACGCCATCCAATTCTCCGTCGAGACCCTCTCGGAGAAAAATGAACAAGCGCGGGACGCCGCCGATAAACTTTCCGCCCTGGACGAAACAGTCAAATGGCTGGAAAAACGCATTACCGAAATGAACATTGCCCGCGAAAGCCTGGGACGGCTTGCCACCGAACTGCAATCCCTTGATAAAGACGCCCAAACCCAGTTGAATCTGACCCGTTCCCTGCTCAGCCGCGCGGAGGGGAAAATCGAAGGTATGCAAAGCAGCAGCCCGGGGCTGCTGGGCAGAACCGGACGCTCCGGTAAAGCCGGCGGCAAAGGTTCGGACGAGGGCGCGCCGCCGCCACGGGATCGTGAAAACATCATCCGGCTTAAACGCCAGGGCTGGAGCATTGACGAAATCGCCCGAACCATGCAGCTTTCCAGAGGCGAAGTTGAACTAATTCTGGAACTTGGCCAAAAAGACATATAAAACCCCGCCGCAAATTACATCCTTTTAGGTGTTGACCAACGGTGTAAATTATGGTAAAATGCAGGTATGAAACGATACAGGTTGTACCTGCTATTATTACCTGTCGCTCTTGCGTGCTTGTGCGTTGCAGTTTGCAAATCTCAGCCGCCAGCGGAAAAGACGCCGGTTACTGCGTCATCCCCGGAAGAAACGGAAACAATAGAAGCAAACGATACAATCAATGTCAGCAGGGAACTGTACGAAAAAACCCTGGCGGAAGTACGGGTTTTTGTAGACCAGCTCAACACGCTGATCAGCAGAAGGGATTATTCCGGCTGGAGAGAAGCTTTATCAGAGGAACGGCTGGCGTTAATTTCGTCGCAGGAATTTCTGGCAGCAGCCTCCGATTCGGCAGTATTGCGGGCCCAAAGAATAACGCTCAGAACGCCCAATGATTACTTCCTGCACGTTGTTGTCCCGTCGCGCAGCACCAGCAGGGTAGATGAAATCGAATTTGTAACCTTGGACAGGGTTAAGGTTTTTTATGATAACGTAACCCCAACCGAAACCAGGCGATTGCGGCTTTACGAACTGATAAAAATCGAAGATACCTGGAAAATTATAGATTAATTTAATTAAGGAGAAAAGAAATGATGACATCAAAACGTTTTGTAGTTTTGCTCATTGTAGCGCTGTATGCAGTTTCTGCAGTAATGGGACAATCCGGCGGTTCCCGTCAGGAAATGTCAATCGAAGAATCCTATCTGCAGGAAGCTATCGAATTAATGATCATCCGCGAGACCGCCAGATCAGACAGCCGGGAGCAAAAACTTATTGCGCTGGAGAGCATCGAAAGCGCCATTGAAAGAGGCAGCACCAATGATGAACTGCGGGTTACTCTGGAGTACCTTTCCCTTGAAGGAACCCAAAACAGAACCAGACAAAGCGGGCGGCTGGTAAATAACTTCCCCGATATTCGGCGGCAGGCAGCAAAACACCTCGGCAGCGTTAAAACAGAAGAGGCAAAAAACTCTCTGCTTAAAATATGCAATTGGGATAACGAACCAATGGTACTGCAGGAAGCGGTTAAATCACTGGGCCTTATCGGCTTGAATGATAATGGTGATGTCGTTAATACCATTGTCTGGATCACCACAAAATTTCACAACAGCGATACCCCGGATAATCTCCTTGCCCTCGCCGCGATAGAAACTCTGGAAAAAATTGTTGAAAACGAGAAAAAGGTTGATCCCAGCAGCATACAGCTCATTGGCAGAATACTTGAAAGCTCCGCTTACGCTCGTCCGGTCAGAGAACGGGCCAGACAAGCATTGGTTAATATGCGCAAACACGCCGCCGGCGGTTAAGGTTCTTTTATCTTTACTATTTCGTCTCTGAGTGCGGCGGCTTGTTCGAATTCCAGGTTTTTGGCGTGTTCGAGCATTTCGTTTTCCAGGGCTTTGATAAGCTGCTTGCGCTGAGCGGGAATCAGCATATTGTAGGATTTCTTTAACACTTCAACAGTAGTTGCCGCCGCGTCATTGGCTTCTTCGGCGTGACGAGTCAGAATGTCGGCAATGGCTTTTTTTACGGTTGCCGGGGTGATGCCGTATTGTGTATTATACGCAACCTGAATTTCGCGGCGGCGGTTGGTTTCGGCTATGGCCTGCTCCATCGCATCGCTCATACGGTCGGCGTACATGATCACCTTGCCGGCCGCATTCCGCGCCGCCCGCCCGATAATCTGCACCAAACTGGTCAGCGAACGCAAAAAGCCGATTTTGTCAGCGTCAAGAATTGCAATGAACGAAACTTCCGGCAGGTCTATGCCTTCGCGTAACAGATTTATTCCCACCAGTATATCAAACGCTCCCTGCCGCAACTGGGTAAGTATTTCCACCCGCTCAATGGTCTCAACCTCGCTGTGAATGTAACGGACTTTCAATCCCAGACCGCACAGGTAATCGGTTAAATCCTCGGCCATTTTTTTGGTAAGAGTCAGAATCAGCGAACGTTCCCCGGCCTTTATTCGCTTTTGCACCTCGCCGTAAATGTCTTCCATTTGGCCTTCGCTGGGACGCACTTCAATTTCCGGGTCAAGCAGGCCGGTGGGCCGAATCAACTGCTGCACTACCCTCGCCGACTGTTCCATTTCGGTCTTGCCGGGAGTGGCAGAAACAAAAACGGCTCTGTCAAGGCGATCCACAAATTCATCGTAGCGCAGGGGGCGGTTGTCCAGGGCGCAGGGCAGGCGGAAACCGTAATCCACCAGACTTTGCTTGCGGCTGCGGTCACCGGCGTACATGGCGCCTAACTGCGGCAGGGTCACATGGCTTTCGTCAATAAAGGTAAGATGCTCTTTGGGAAGATAATCAACCATGGTGTCCGGGGATTCGCCAGGCTTGCGGCCGGCAAGCAGCGCGGAATAATTTTCGATACCGGAACAGTAGCCAAATTCGTTGAGCATTTCAATATCATACTCGACTCTGGTCTTGAGCCGTTCCGCTTCAATTATTTTCCCGGTACTTTTGAAGAACTCAAGCCGTTCGGCAAGCTCTTGCCTGATGGCCCCCATTGCGTTCTGCACCATTTCGGCAGGCATCACAAATTGTTTGGCGGGATAAATCAGCGCCCGGTCTATCTCCTCCAGCATTTCCCCCGATACGGGGTTAAAGCGCCGTATGCGTTCGACACGATCCCAATCCAAATCGACGCGGTAGGCTTCTTCCATGTAGGCGGGATAAATTTCCAGAGTATCGCCCCGGCGGCGAAAGCGTCCCCGTTCCAGCACCGCATCGTTACGCTCGTATTGGAGTTCCACAAAACGGCGCATCAGGGAATCAACGTCAACGGTTTCATTTTTTGAAAAAGTAGCGGTCATTTTGCGGTAGACATCGGGCGTTACCATGCCGTAAATGCAGGAAACGGTCGCCACGATAATCACATCTTCCCGTTCCATCATGCTCCGCGCCGCCGAAAGCCGCAGCCGTTCGATCTCATCGTTTATGGAAGCGTCTTTCTCGATAAACAAATCGCGGCTGGCAACATAGGCCTCTGGCTGGTAGTAATCGTAATACGACACAAAATACTCGACTGCATTATGCGGAAAAAATCCCTTGAACTCACGGAACAACTGGGCTGCCAGTGTTTTGTTATGGCTGACTATCAAGGTGGGCAGCTGCACCTCCTCGATAATTTTTGCCATGGAAAAGGTTTTCCCCGAACCGGTAACCCCCTGCAAACACTGATATTTATCCCCGGCCTTAATCCCCGCAGCCAGCGCGGCAATAGCCTGCCCCTGATCGCCCGCAGGACTAAACGGCGACACTACTTCAAACGGACGCATAGACCGCCGCTTTTTCCGCCACCTGGTTATAGGGAATTATTTCGTTAAATAGATATTCTTTTTTTTCTGTCTCTGATTCAAGATCGTAATAATTTTGCAGATTAAGCCAGAACTGCGCTGAATTACCAAAATACCGTGAAAGCCGCAGCGCCATATCCACCGATATTCTGCGGCTGCCCTTGATTATCTGGCTGACAGCAGTTTGCTGCACTTTTATTTCTTTGCTTAATTTATACGCAGTAATTCCCAGCGGCTCCATAAACTCTTCGTGTAAGATGGTTCCCGGCGGGATTAAATCCAGTTTTTTCATAACAAATACTATCGCGCTGCGATACTATTGTTAAGCGGTATTATATGTATTTTCCACGCCAAACACATGAACATACTTCCCGTCTTAACTCGTAAAAACCGGCACAGGGGGGAGCGGGCAGGCGGGATGCCAAAACAGATGGGGGAGGCCAACTGCGCAGCCCCGGCACGGCTTTGTATCTTGCAACTAATCATGAGGTAATTTCTTATTTAAAATTGTTCTCACGCTTAGTGTGCCGTGCCGCAGTTACTGTACCCTTAGTTTTTAATGTTACCCGCTGGTCTGCTCCGTTGCAGACTGCGCAAAAAACCGAAAAAGCTGGCAAAAAACAAGAAGGAATGGTAAAATTTTAAGACATCGTAGGGAGGGAGAGATGGGTTACAAGGTTGGTGTAGATAAAAAACAACTTACATTA
>WQXQ01000026.1 GCA_009784775.1 Treponema sp. | reverse complement strand
TGCCAAAAATCACCAAAATTGTCAAGAGCCCGATGCCCCAAAATCAAAAAAGCAGCTCATTTTTGCCGGTAACCGGCAAGAAAATCGCCCAGGCGGTTTATGGCATCGGTAAGGGTGGCCTTGTCAGGGAGAAACACAATACGAAAATGATCCGGCTCTTTCCAGTTAAAACCCGTACCATGCACCAGCAGCAGATGTTTTTCCCGCAGCAGGTCAAGCATAAATTGTTCATCGTTGGTGATGTTGAAACGCTGTACATCGACCTTGGGGAAGCAGTACAGGGCGCCTTTCGGTATGACGGCTGAAAGTCCGGGGATATTGTTAATCATGCTTGCCGCGGTATCCCGCTGTTCGCGTAAACGGCCGCCGGGAAGGAGCAGACTTTTGACGCTTTGATAGCCCCCCAGCGCGGTTTGAATGCCAAGCTGGGCCGGCATATTGGGACAAAGCCGCATATTGGAAAGCATCTCCAGGCCTTCGACATAATCCGCGGCGCATTTTTTATGTCCCGAAAGCACCATCCAGCCGGCGCGGAAACCGGCGCAGCGCCATGCCTTTGAAAGCCCGTCAAACGTGATAGTAAGAATATCCGGCGCAATCGTGGACATGGGGATATGGACTGCATCATCGTACGTGATCCGGCTGTAAATTTCATCGGCATACACGATTAGTTCGTTTTTACGGGCAATAGCGGCAATGCTTTCCAGGATGGAACGGTCGTACACCGCGCCGGTGGGATTATTGGGATTAATCACCACAATGGCCTTTGTTTTGGGGCTGATTTTTGTACAAATATCATCGATATCGGGGTTCCAGCCGGCCGACTCATCGCAACGGTAGTGAACCGCAATGCCTCCGGAAAGGGTCACTGCTGCCGTCCACAAGGGATAGTCCGGCATGGGAACCAAAACCTCATCACCCGAATTCAGCAGGCCCTGCATGGACATCATTATCAGTTCGCTTACCCCGTTACCGATAAAAATATCGTTAATACCTACATCCATCACGCCTTTGTTCTGGAAATCATGCATTATTGCTTTACGGGCGGCAAACAAACCGCGGGAATCGCCGTATCCCTGGGCATTTTGCAGATTAACGATCATATCGTGGAGAATTTCATCTGGCGCGTTAAAACCAAACGGCGCCGGATTGCCTATATTGAGCTTAATAACCCTAAAACCATCATCTTCAAGCCGTTTAGCCTCTTTTAGGACCGCTCCCCGGATATCGTAGCACACATTATCAAGTTTTGTTGATTTTTCTACATTTTTCATAATAAAAACCTTTTCTTTTTCCCCTCTGTATACTATAATATAGGTAGGAGTGAGTCAATAATGAATAAATTTCCGTTAAAGGACGTTCCTCTATCCAAGTCCTTTTCAAAGGCTACATACCTTGATTCTCAATTCATTATCACCGCTCCGGAAATGCCTTATACCAAAGAATTGACAAAAACTATCGAAAAATGGGGGTTTCCTGAAGTATTCAGTGATGGAGAACCCGGCGGAAACCCCGAAGACAGGCCTAAAAAAACAGAAGGCATAAAAATTGACCCCTCCACCATAAGCGACATAGATAAAATTCAGGAAGCAGAACTTTTCTGCTCCAACTTTGAAAAATACATTAAAACGTTCTTTGCCTTTTTGCCCATTAAAGATGAAGTTGATTTTGACGCTATCGCAAACAAAATCAAGGAAGTATGTGATTTTGTGCGGGTTAATCGCCGCTTCCTCATGCGGACAAAATGGCTGAACGACCCAAGGCACAGTGAAGATCAGTTGATATCCCACACCGTACGTTCCACCATTATCACCATTATCATTGGCAGCGCCCTTAAACTGCAGCCCCACCGGCTTATCGAATTAGGGTGCGCCGCGATGCTGCACGAAATTGGGATGATAAAGCTGCCGCAGGAAAGCTACCAAAAAAACCGCACCTTAACCGAACAGGAACGAAAGCTCCTGTACGCCCATCCAATACTGGGTTTTAACCTCCTTAAGGCATTTGGCTTTCCCATGCCGGTTTGTCTCGCGGCGCTTGAGCATCACGAGCGGGAAAACGGCACCGGATACCCCCAACGAAAGAACGGCGACGCGATCAGTCTGTACTCAAAAATTATCGCAGTTGCCTGTTCATACGAGGCCATTATGTCCAGCCGCCCCCACAAGGAAGCCAAAGATGGGCATACGGGAATACTGGAATTGCTCAAAAATGAAGGGAAGCAATATAACGATACTATCGTCCGGGCTCTGGTACAATCGCTGTCGATTTATCCTATCGGATTATATGTACTGCTATCCAACGGGAAAAAAGCCCAGGTGATCGATGTGAATCCGGATAACCCCCGCTTTCCTATCGTGCAGATATTCGGGGAACTGCTGCCCAACGGAAAAAATAAAATCAGACGGACTTCCGCCACCACCTTCTCTATCGTTCGCCCCCTAACTCACGAAGAAATTGGAAATTAACGATTAAAAGCAAGAATGAGTGAAACGGCATTCGTTACGATACTAATTACCCTGTTTATCCTGGCAAGCGGTTTTTTTTATCTTTTTGAACAAGCGTTCAAAATTGTACAAAAACCCCGTTTGCAAAAAGAAGCTGATGATGCCGCGCGGCGCAGCGGCGGCGCAGGCGGCGCAAAACGTTACTGCCGTGTTTTAACGGCGCTGGAAAACCCGGATCGCTATTGTACGACCGCCCATTTCTGGATTATTATACTCAGAACTTTTGCCGTTATCCTTGCCGGATTAAGCCTGGGACGTTTTTCTGCGTATATCCTTTTGCCTGTGGTTACTGCCGTTATCGTTCTTGCAATTCTATCGCTGGGCGCTGCTATCCCCCGGCTCATTGCCCACCGTTCGCCGGAACGCATAGTCGCGGCAATACTGCCCCTGATTGAATTGTTTGTCCTGCCCCTGCGGCCATTTTTGTTTTTGATACAGAGCGCCGGCAAACGATTACGCCGGCAGCAACGCATGACCGAAGATGATCTGCGCCATGCCCTGATAGAGGGAGAAAAATCGGGCATTGTCGAAAGCAAGGAACGAACCATGGTAGAGGGGGTCTTTTACCTGGGGGATAAACCCCTTGCCACTTTTATGACCCACCGATCCGATATCCAGTGGCTTGATATCAATGAGCCCCCGCAGGAAATCCGCGCGAAGGTTCTAGAACACCGGGAACAGCATTGTTTTCCCGTTGCCGATGGCACGTTAGATGCAATTATCGGCGCGGCCTATCTGGAAGACATAATCCTTGACCTAAGCTCCGATTCGCCAGCCGGCTTGCGGGCCATTATGAAAAAGGCCCTGTTCGCGCCGGAAACCATGCCGGCCCTGAAAGCGTTTGAATCATTCAGACAGGGCAAAGCGGATTTTCTCTTTGCCATGGATGAGTACGGCGGTTTTGCCGGTATGGTTTCGGTGCGCAACCTGATGGAAGAAATAGTCGGCGAACTTGCTGCCCCCGCAGGAGAAGAAGAACAGGCTGTGCAACAGGAAGACGGCTCATGGCTTGCGGGCGGCGGCCTGAACATTGACGATGCGGAAGAACTGCTTTCCCTGCCCGGCCTTGCCGGAGCCGGTGATTACCACACCATTGCGGGTTTTGTACTGTCCCTTGCCGAAGAACTCCCCCGCCCCGGCGACAGTTTTGTCTACCAGGACTGCCGCTTTACCGTCATAGACATGGACGGCAACCGCATTAACAAAATACAAATCAAGAAAGAAACAGAATAACTTGCGTTTTTTTTCCAAAATCGGGTATTATATTTTCGTGCGTGAGAGGATTCGAGTAAAATCCTCACTCCCCTATCAGCCTTCCTCCGTACAACTCTTTTGGGTACACTACTATTTTCAGTTTTTTTTCGATGGCGGCAAGGCGGTGCATTTCGACTTCGTCGCCGATGCTGACCATTATGCCGTATTTGCCGGCGCGTCCGGTGCGGCCTGCCCGGTGGATATAGGTTTCTCTGTGTTCAGAAACATCAAGGGCAAGCACATGGCTGATACCGGGAATATCAAGCCCGCGGGCGGAAAGGTCTGACGAAACCAGTACGGCGGCCTTTCCCGACCGGAAACGGTCAATTGCCGCTTTGCGTTCTTTTTTGTCCATGCCGCTGAACAGACCAACTGCATTGATCTGGCGCTTTTGCAGAATAGATACCAGTTTTCCCACATCATGCGAACGGTTGGTAAACACCAGCGTTTTTTTCGGCCTTACCGCGCACAGAAAAGAAACCAATGTTTGTGATTTCCGGCGGCCTTCGCTGAAAATAGCCCAATGTTCAATGCGTTCCCGCAGTATTTCCTGTTCATCGCTTTCGATCAATGCGGCATTTTCCAGAAGGGGCCGCAGATATTCCCCGGTTTTGGCAGTGACGGTAGCGGAACAGGCAGCGATTACCAGAGGGGTATCTGACACGGCAAAGCCGACCGCTTTGCCGTGCTGGTTCCGGGCAACGATATGCTGCGCAAGAGCGGTCATTTCTTCACGACATTCGCTTGCGGTTAAACGGTCGGCCTCATCCAAAACCAGAAAACGCAGGCCACGCAATGAAAGCTTGCCCATTTTTGCCAGCAGCAATAATCTGCCGGGATTGCCAACCACCGCGAGCGGCTTGTTTTTTTTCAGTGAGTCAATTTGCCGGCTGGTATTGGCGACGCCGCTTAGAAGTGTAACATTCCACGCGCCGGCAAGCAAAAAATCAACCTCTTGCTTAATCTGGGAACACAACTCAAGGGTTGGAGCGCAGACCATCAATGCAGGGCCGGAGTAAGGCGCCGCAGCAAGATCGGTCATTATCCGCTGCAGGGCCGGAATAAGGTACGCAAAGGTTTTGCCCGTGCCGGTGGCGGAACGGAATACAATATTGTTCCCTTCGAGCAAAGACGGAATCACCTGACGCTGAATAGCCGTTGGACAGGTAATGGATCGTTCAGCCAGCTTTTCAACAAAAACAGGCAACACCCCCAATTCCCCAAAAGTACACGTTGTTATTTCTTTGCTTGCTTTCATTGACAAATATAGTGTAACGCATTTATTGACCATTGGCAACGTAGTAATCGACCTTCCACAAAAACAACCCCTGCGGCGGTAATGTGGGGCCGGCAAGACTGCGGTCACCAGAGGCGATAATGTCCCTTAATCGTTCGGGAGGCGTATTGCGTTCACCGTAATGGAGGAAGGTTCCGGCAATGGAACGGACCATTTTCCACAGAAAGGCATTGGCGCTTATTTCAAAAATCAGGCGATTGCCTTCGACAAAAAAAGCCGCGTGAAAAATGTACCGGCTGCGGGACAGGCTGGCATCGCCGGCGCCGGCAAAAATGGAACAGTCCCGTTCCCCCACCAGCAAGCGGCAATAGGCGTTGAGCAAATCGATGGACGGCATCTGCCACAGTTGCAGCGCATAACGGCTTTCGTGGGGCAGCGCCCGCCGGCCGCAGATAAAATGGTATCGGTAGGTTCTCATGCGGGCGTCAAAACGGGCATGGAAATCCGGGCGAACTGCAGCGGCGTCAAGAATCCGTATATCCTGGGGCAAAAGGCCGTTCAGGGCCGGGACAAAACGATCGGGCGGGATACTGTCAATATCGGTATGGAAATGAGCAACCTGCCCGGCGGCATGAACACCCGAATCGGTGCGGCCCGATCCAGCCAACGCAACCGGCCGTGTATGCATCTGTTCCAGGGCAGCCTCGATAACAGCCTGTACGGAACGCGCCTTCTGCGAAGGAATATCCTGTCCCGCTTGTCTTTGCCAGCCGCAAAAATCCGTGCCGTCATAGGCTATCAGCAGTTTAATCGTTCGCATACCAATTACTGAACATTCATTTCACTCAGGTCCTTGTTGAGCGTGTCGTATAATTTCCGGGCCATTTCAAGAAAAGCGCCGGGTTTGTCCTTTGATGATTTTCCCATGCCAAACAGTTTTGCAATTGTTCTGCGGGCCTTTTCAAGAGAGGTTTTTCGTTCATCCATATCATCAGCAAGGCCGTATTTATACTGCAGATACGCGTAAAGGTATAACATCCCTTCATAGGAATAGTTCTTGTCCAAATCCGGGCCGTAGGCCTTAATTCCCGACATGGTTTCAACTCCGGCTTGCTCGCGGGCAAGAGCCTCGCTATAAAAATAGAGCGCCTTTTTGCGGAACAGGGTTGCCAGCCAGTCATAGTGCTGTTTGGGAAATTTTTTATCTAAATCATCAAGCAGCCATGCGGTTCTTATTGAAGCAAGCCCCTGTTTGATGGTAGGAGAAGTTTGTTTTGCATAATAGTCATAACAACGAAGAACCAGATACTGCGAGGCAGCGCCTTCCATAAGGGTTCTGGGCAGCTTGAAATCTATTTCGGGAAAAATCAGCAGCGTATCCGCCGAGCGGTTGCTCTGATCAAACAGCGCCTCTTCCTTTTTTGCCGGAGGAAGCAGGGGGAAATCCATTTCGTTGGATGCAAACCAACATTCAGGGCAAACCACTGCGCTATACACCAAAGGGTATATTTCACCGTATTTTGCCGATGGTTCGTACAGCCGGTGCAGCTCCATGGTAAGAGCGCCGGCGATCAACCTGCCGCCGCCGGAAAGCAATTCTTCCTTGCGGAATGCCGCCCCGCAGGCAGGACACGTATATTCTTTTTTTGAATAAAAAGAAACCTTTAATTCTCTGTCCTCTACTTCCTTTTTTCTGCTTCTCATACAACCTCCAAAACAACTATAGCGACTGCATTATCCTGCTCATGAGTAAGAGACAAATGCATCCGGTTTGCTCCATTTTTTTCAAGGGCCCTTAGCGCAGTATCAAAAACCTGCAGCTCAGGCCGCCCATTATGATGGTTAATAACCATAATATCCTTTAACGCAATTCCTTCAAGCCCCGTGCCAAGCGCTTTACCAAATGCCTCTTTCGCGGCAAACCGGGCCGCCAAAGAAAGATCCGCACTCCCTCCCCGCGAGAGCGCGGCGGCAAGTTCCTGCGGATGAAAAAAGCGCTCCAGCAGCCCAGCCTGTTCACGCCAGCGCCGCATGCGCTGAATATGCACTATATCTATCCCAACACCGGCAATCAAAAGGCACCTTCCTTCAGTGTAACGGTCAGTCTTATATTTTCCGGATCACGCCTGAGCAGGGTAAAACCTTCCGGCACGTTAACCATAACCGGCAGCTCATAGATCCCCGGTGCGGTAACGTCGGCGCACAGTACCGTAAAAAAACCCAAAGGCGGCTGAAAATCATCTATTTCCGATTGCCTTCCCTCAATTCTGACATTCCCCGTTCTGCCGCCCATATCAGCTGCAAACACAGGATTAAGCCCCACAAGTATAATGGGTATACTGTCAATGCTTCGCACCGAAACCGCCGGGCGAATAACCCCCGAAAATTCCGCAACACCGCTTCCCCTTATCACAAACAGGGGATTGGGATTGGCTATGCCCGCCTCCACGACAAAATCACCGCTTCTGCCGTTAAGATCGATTGGCTCCGTTTGTATCTCCAAAACAGATTCAAGAGCGCCAAATGGTCCAACAACGGAAAGTTCCGCCGGAGTAATTGAGTGAGACACCAGATCGAAACCTTCTGCCACCCTGCCCCGAATAGCCGCTGTCAGCGGAATGGTTTTAATAATTCTTCGATCAAGCTGAACGGAAATTTCCAAAGGGTTAACGGTAATTTCCAGCGGTTCAATACTCAGCGCGCTTCCTTTTTTGCGAATCTGTACCGGAGCGCTGTACAATCCCACTGCCTCGTGTCTGGTTAAATCAACATACGCTTCAATATCGCTGTCAAGAATCGATTTAATGCCGTCATCTTCGCCGCGCAGGCTTACCCGAATGTTTTGGGGGTAGGCGCTTGCCGGCGTCAGCATGGAATTGGTTTCAATGGTCAAAGGAACCGAAAGCGGACGCGTTGACAAGGTGTTCAGCCGGTGAAAAGTAAACAGGACAAGCGCAATGGCAATGGAAAGCACCTTGGCCGGCCAGTTTTGCATCATCCTGAATAACAATTTTTTAAAGTTCAACAAGACCTCCCTTCTCCATGACTTTTTTACGGTTTCCCTTATCCAGCAGTTCCTTGAGTTTGCGGGTAACCTCTATGGAAGAAAGATCATAATACAGTTGGGCGTCAAAAGCAATTGAAATGGCGCCGGTCTCCTCGGATACGATCAGCACTACGGCGTCAGACTGCTCAGACATACCCAGACTTGCCCGGTGTCTGGTACCAAAACTTTTCTTTATATCCTGTTGATCTGAAAGCGGTAAAAAACAGCTTGTTGCAACTATTCTGCCATTCTGAACAACCATGGCCCCGTCATGCAAGGGACCGTCAAATTCAAAAATCGAGACAATAAGGCTTGAAGAAATATCGGCGTTTATTTTGGTTCCCGTTTCAATAATATTGCGAATATTGGTTTTGCGTGCAAAAACAATTATCATTCCCCGCCGTTTTTGGGAAAGCAATTCCGCCGCGGTTACCACCGCCTCAATCTGGCCTATACTTGCTCTGGTATCGGGACGGAAAAAATCCCCCTGCCCCAGCCGCATAAATATTTTGCGCAGCTCCGGCTGAAAAACAATGGCAACGGTGATAAACAAACCCGGACCCAAAATATTCAGCATCCATTGCAATGTACTCAACTGGAAAAGGTAGGCGATACCGTAAACCAGGGCAAGAAAACCCGCCCCCTTAACCAGTTGCAGTGCCTGTGTTTTGGCAAAAAGCTCATACCCCTTGTATAAAAGAAATGCGAGCAGCGCCACATCTAAAACAGGCCGGATGAGATCATATATTGTTAAGAGGCGCTGTATCCAAACCATAGTCTATATTACGGGTTGGGCACCATCGCAGTAATTTCAGCAATGTTTGGCCAATCTCCTTCTCTTCTTAGATTCGAGCAAACCAGTCTCCATCCGGTAACCGCCGAAACACCGCCGGGAGCAGCGGTTATGGGGGTGGTACCGTTATCCAGAATAAACTGGTTCAGGTTATACTCATGCCGTTCCCATAATCTTGCAGCAGAGGCTGAAAAATCAGGAGCAAAATACACCCGATACGTACACCCGAAAGCTTCACACGAGTGCCAACCCGGCGGCGCTGCCGGCGAGTGCGAACCGGTTTCAAGCCCGAACCGGAATGTGCTTAGACTGTGTAATTCTTCACCATTCGCAAACCAGAATGATATCCGGTTGAAGGGAGTAAAATCCCAGTTCTGATTTTCTCTTCCCATACCTTGCCACGGCGTATTAATGCCGCATTGCATGGCAAATTTATTCTGACCAGTGCCGTCAGGTCTTCGTACCCAGCCAAATCCACCCCACCAGCCGGCATGCCAGAACCAATACCCTCCTTCCGCATAGCTGTTCTCAAAATCACCAAACATCCAATCTTTTAATGCGCCAATGGTGCCTGTTACCATAGTACTCCTCTCGCGGAAACTAACGGTCATGGTAAAGTTCTGACCGCTCGAATTGGGAAGAGGGTGTATATAATCATTTTGCAGAACAGCGCTTCCGCCAATAGCAACGGAATACGTTTCGCTAAACCAGGGCATGAAATCAAACCCTTCGTAGAGATACCCTTTTTCCGGTATCCCCACAAAGGTATATTCAAACTTAATGCCCTTTGTCAGGGTACCAATCGGAGTAGCAACCGGATTTGCGTTGATCTCTTCGCTGGGTTGCGGCACAATTATTTCCATGTAGTCTATCTCGTTGGTGATCAATTCAATATGATCGATCCACAAATCACCCGATCTGGCCCCCCACACAAAGAAAAGCTCATCTATAAAAATGGCCCTGGGTGTGGGAACCGGTACAATGAACCGCTGCCATTCGGTGGTAATAATCGTATTCATGGCCTGAACTCTATAGCCGTCATTACTGTTTTTCCGGTCTCTTCCCAAACCAAACTCTTCGACATAAAGGGTTGGAGCGCTTTGACTTGGTCTGGCTTTCGCATAGAATGAGACGCCTGTTACATTGGCAAGGTTTACGTCAAATCCCGGCCCTGCGAATATATTCAGCGAGTCTCTTCTTATGGTTGTGGTACCGCCGGTAGGACTCATATCGGTACCGTCTGCGCCGCTTGCCTGTAAACCAGGCCTTTCTTCTCTTTCAAGTTCACCAGTAACACTATTATAGTGATAAATAACATAATCAGTCGTACCGGCAGGGAACTGATAACCAGGAATATGCACTTCTACATTGGGGTGAAATACGCCATTCGAATATAATAGAATATTCCCGCCATTACCGCCCCAGGGATCTATCCGCCATGCGGGTATAACGGTAACATTACTCGCAGGCATGGTAAAGGTTCGTGTTGTGCCACTTTTGATAGTCAAGTCCGTACTGCCAATAACATTAAGGCTAGTCAACTCATAACCGGAACTAGGCACTGCAGTCAGGGTGATTGTTTCGCCGGCAAAAGCAGTCGTCTGGCTTGGTATGATTGTACCGCCATCCGAAGGAAAGCCGGCATTAATAAAGATGGTATAGGGCTGCCCGGGAATAACGGGCACACATTTACACGGATAGTATCCACATTCGGGACAGGGCTCAGGAGCAGGACAGACGCACGGATATTCACCGCAGACAGGACAGAGTATATTCGATCCCGATTCTACGACATTGACGATCGCAACATTGGAGCGGACGGGCGCAGCCCCGCCGGTCGCGCTGACTTCGCAGAAATAGTAATACGCCCCCAGCGCAAGCGCCGGCAGGGCATAACTGGAGCCTGTCGCTCCGCCTACGGGATTACCGCCGGCATTGCTGGCTGTCGTGTTACTGTACCACTGGTAACTCAAGGTTGCGCCCTGTGAAGCAGTAGCCGCTATGGTCAGAGTACGGTTGCTTCCAACCGTCATATTGATATTCGCCGGTTGGGTCGTTATGGCAATAACCGGAACAGGAGTGGTGGTAGTCGTAACGGTCGCCGCATTGGAACGAACGGATGCTGCCCCGCCGGTCGCCCTGACTTCGCAGAAATAGTATGCGGTCTGCGACAGCGATGCGGGTATGGCAAAACTTGCGCTGGTCTCGTCATTTATGGGAGTACCGCCGACATTACTGGCTGTCGTGTTACTGAACCACTGGTAACTCAAGACCGCGCCCTGAGTAACGCTTGCCGCTACGCTTAGACTGCCGCTGACGTTTCCAATAGTCACCGTTGTATTCGCGGCGGGCTGGGTGGTTATGCTGATAACCGGAATGGGCGTGAGCGTGACCCTAACGGCCGCCGCCTCAGAACGGATGGACGTTGCTCCGCCGGTTGCCCTGACTTCGCAGAAATAGTAATAGGTCCCCTCCGTGAGCGTGGTAGGTATGGCATAAAACAGGTTATTCGCGCCGCTTATGGAAGTACCGTCAACAGTGCTGGCTGTTGTGTTGCTGTACCACTGGTAACTCAAGGTTGCGCCCAGCGTAACATTTGCCAGTACGATCAAATTGCCGCTGATGTTTCCGGCAACCACATTGGTGGTTTCGACAGGTTGGGTAGTTATGGCGATAACCGGAATGGGTGTGAGCGTTACCGTCACAATCGCCGCCGTAGAACGGACAGGCTCCGCTCCGCCGGTCGCCCTGACTTCGCAGAAGAAATAATAGGTATCCACCGCAAGCGTTGTGGGTATGGTATAACGGAAATTGACCGCACCGCTTATGGGAGTACCGCCAACCGTGCTGGCTGTCGTGTTACTGTACCACTGATAACTCAAGGCTGCGCCCAGCGTAACATTTGCCAGTACGGTCAAATTACCGCTGACGCTTCCGGCAATTACATTGGTACTTGCGGCGGGTTGGGTGGTTATGGTGATAACGGGAGCAGGACACGTACACGGATCATTGCCGCAATCTACACAAAGACCGGGGTCGGGACAAGTACACGGATCATCGCCGCAATCGTCACAGAGATCGGGCTCTGGACAAGTACAGATACCGTTGCAGTCACTGCAATCCACGCAGAGCACTCCCTGGGTGGTAATTTTATCGTCCTCCTCCACGGAAGTAACGGTAACGATCAAAATAGTACCCAGAGGTTCAGCAGCGCCAATACTCAATATTCCGGCATTGTTTATGGCAGACGCGCCAGAAACACTGCCGCTGAGACTCCAGGTAACCCCCCGCGTGTCGGCTCCCTCTGTTTTCTCCACTCGCGCCTTAAACTGTATGGAACTGCCTCTGACGCCCTTTACCGGTGAAACATTAATGAGATTTTCATCAGTGTCCAATAACGTAACACCAAGCACCTTGCTGGTTCTATCATCAATAATCGTTTCGGTAATGTTGTTAACGGGGTCAGTACAGCCTGCAAACAAAATCAGCAGGGCGACGACCGTCAATATATACTTTTTCATACAAACCCCCTCAATCAACTTTCAGCCAGTTTAAGGCGAAATCACTATCCGCCCCGCCCATTACCTGGAACCGGATGGTATGCCGCCCTGCGGTTACAGGGCCCAGAGAAATATCGGTTCTGGTCTGCCAAAATCCGCCGGTCAACAGCATCGTCTCTTTTGGCACTCCGTCCAGAAACACTGTAGCAAGCGTATCTTTCGGCGCAGAGTAGCGTATACTCAGCACCGCCTCTCCTGAATGAGCCACATTCACCTGATATTCCGTCCACATATAACCGTGCTGAATTTCCTTAAACCAGATTTCCAGAATGGTCAATCCAAGCGGATCAGTGGTGGGACGGAACGTAACAGAATTTTGCCAGCCGTCACTGGTATGCACAGCCCATTCTTCAATGTTGTTGCTGGTAAAGTCTTTTGCGTGAATAATCGTACCGGAGGGAACCCACACGCTTTTGTCGCAGGTACTCATATGTACATAGACCTTGCCTATGTCGGTCAACTCCGGCGGGTTTGTTTTCGTTATCAGATCCATCCAGGGATAATCTTCATAATCTTCGCCAGTACGTTTAGGAATAAACCATGCGTAATATTCCAGCATGGGATCCATTTCCATTAACATGGCAGTCTGGCTCAGGAAGAACATTTGAAAATTCTTTCCCTTTGGAATAACCCAATGCTTGGCATCTTCCCTGATAAAAGACCTCCATCCGGAGGGCGTCAAAATAGTATATTCCCACGTATCTCTGGGCCCCAAATGGTAATTCCAGGCGCCTCCGTCCCAGGCGCACCATTCGGTCATCCAGACCGGCTTATCGTATTTTTTGAAACGATTAATGACATCCCTAAACGCGCTGGGGCCGTTCATATAGGAATGGATCGAAATAGCGACTATATCATCCAGAGAAACCTGCGGCTGGGCAAGGAACTGGTCCATCCATGTCATGGGCGGTTGTCCGACTAAAGCCATTGCCGGTGATACGACCTTCAGGTTATGTTTCCGCGCTTCTGCCAGCAGCCGCCCCCACTTGGAGGCAGCCTCCGAAGGCAACTGGAATTGCGACTCCCATTCGCTTATCAGGTTTGGTTCATTATAGGCCAACAAGTACCGGGTTTCAGGATGGCGCGACATATAGTCGTCCAGATCAGCCGGTAAAATATCACTCCAGGCCATTGGCATATATTCTATATTGTATTCGGCGGCCGCCCGTTCAACTACTCTGTTTGGATTCTCCCATGGTCCCAGGGCTTGGGGCCGGTGTCCCCAGTCATAATACCAGCTGATCGCCGGCGCCATCAGAGCAAAGTCTGCCCATGTTATATCTGCTCTGACTGCGTCCGATGCGTTATTAACGTGCGCCGTATTGAAATTATAGCCAACACCGCGTTTGGGTGATTTTTGGGGCTGACGGGTTTCGGCGGGCCTTACAGGTATTACCCGTGAGTCTGTTGTATAAGAACCCTGTCTCGCTGACACTACAACGCTATAGACTTGACCGTTGGCAAGTCCGGGAATGGTGATGGGACTCAACTGATTTTGGAGTCTGGTACCTCCCGACTTGACCTCCGCCGCAGTGGCGTATTCCCCTGACCGATAGTACACGTCAATAACCACATACGGGTTCGTGGATGTCCATTCCAGAACGACACGGCCATCCACAGGGATAATAACCAGTCTTGGAAGACTGGGCGGAGAACCGGGATCGGGATCACCCGGATTGGGATTGGGGTTAGGATTATGAATAGGATCACTTGGATCGGGGCAGACACAGGCGGCTAATATTGCGCCGCAGATGGAGCAGCGAGCGGGATTAGGATCGGGACTGGGATTGAAATCGGGGCAAACGCACTCCGCTTCAACCGCGCCGCAATCGGCGCAGCGAATGGGATCAGGCCCGGGACCGGGATTGAAAGCGGGACAGACACATTCCGCTTCAACCGCGCCGCAATCGGCACAGCGAACGGGATCAGGCCCGGGACCGGGATTGAACACAGGGCAAATACACTCCGCTTCAACCGCACCGCAGATGATGCAGCGAGCAGGATCAGGCTCTGGATTAGGATTGGGGTCAGGATCCAGATCAGGATCAGTAATGATTCCGGAACTGGGCCGCGCCACTTCTACGTTTGAGGCCGTGGGTGTAAAGCCTTTTTTGTTGGCAACTATAACCACACTGAAGGTTTGATAATTGGCAAGGTTGGCAATCGTAAAGGTACTGGTTCTGTTATTAAGTTTAACGCCTAATTTGACATCATCCTCACTGGTGAATCTTCCCTGCCGGTAGTAAATATCGTAGGTATCGGCGGCCGGAGTTGAAGGAGTCCATTCCAGAATAAGGCGGCCGTTTGCAGCATTCATGGTAAGCACCGGCGGTGCCGCCATATCTCCGTCGGCGCCATCATACATAATAACCGTATCCTTGGTAATTTTCAAAATTTCCTCGGGACATCCTGTCAGTATCAACGCCGTAATCAATACCAGCGCCCAGATTGCCTTTGTGTTTTTATTCCAAATCATCTTTATCCTCCTACTCCGCCTCAATAGCGTTTATGAAAATACGAGCCCTATTTGAATCTGTAGTAGTGTCTGTATTTTTGGTTACAACCTTAATGGCCCACCCGTTAACAGCGCTTAAGTTAAAGCCCGGAGTAGCTGCCGTAAATGACGCAACCGGTATGGGGACTGTCCCCCATGCCATTGCCGCCGCAGATGGCGTAAAATTAACCTCGGCCCTTTGGGCATAGGTAGGCTCAGCGTCGCCGCTTGTCCAGGCAGCGCCGGTATACAATACAAGCGCATAGGTATCCAGGGTACTGAGCCGCGCAAAAGAAATGGTCACATTGGTACATTGCGCAATATCAACCGCTGCCGGCAACTGCCTGCCGCCCAGCGCACCGGAGACTGCGGGAGCAAGCACCAACTGCCTAAGATTTCCGCCCGGACGCGGTGATACCCCCGATTCTTCTCCGGTGGTAATCCAACAGCCGCCGCCGCCGCCGCCCGGATCACCATGCATACCGGTAACCCAATAGCGCGCAAAACGAGAATCTCCAGGATTATTCGCGAAGTCTGATAACCAACCGCCAAGACTATTAACTACAAAATCTTCGATTGTTCTGACGCTGTCGCTCTGAATCTGCACCAGCATATTCCGACTGCTGCTTATCCCATTGTATGTCAAACCAAGATGGAACTGGGAACCGGGAATAACCGGAGTAACCGTTCTGCCCGAAACAGTCGCATTGCTGTTTGAAGCATTATTAAAGATAAGTTGACTTTCCGGAATCCAACTAAGCAAACGATAATCATTTTCAGAGAGGTTACTTCTGGCCTTGCTGTACAGGGACGCAAAGGCCGGCGGTAACAGACCACTTCTGGTGGAATAGATAAAACTAAGCCCATCACGCTCCAACTGGATCATATCTATCGCATTGGAATTTTCGTTATACTTTATATTGCCGGGCATAATAGCCGGTAATCGTATATCCCGAAGCACTACATCGCCAAAGGGCAGGAATTCTATTTCATCAATAAATACGGTGTGACCCGGCTCCAGAGTAAGTTTTAAGTTAAAGACACAGCGTATATTGTATGGATTTTGCGGTACGGGTACCGGCACAATGTACCGTCTCCACGTTGCGGGAAGTTCATTTTCATTATCGGTATTGCCTTCCCCATAGTAATGCACGGTACTTTCTCTGGAATCCGCCGGGTGACCTCCAAAACCTACCAATTGGATGTTTCGGGTACCTTCAATATCATGTTTCTTTGCCCAGAAGGAAAGGGCGCTTACATCTCCCAAATTAGCCGCTGCATCAAGCTGCAGAGAGAACCCAATTTCCGCACCGCCGCCATTTGTTGACGGAACATGGACTCTGATCGCTCTGGTATTGTCATTCAGAAGCGGCCCCTGCATTTCGGCATTCATATCAACAAAGCCCAGGTTTGCCGCAAAATTAAAGTTATTGTTTAACGGGTGCAGGCTTATTGTGCGGCCGGGGAGGAATTCCTGATGGACAAAATTGCCGTTTGCGTAAATGGGTTTTCCGCCGGATGGGACGCAGTTCAAATTGACGGTCATATTCGCAGCGTCCATACCCATGATAAAACTCCAGGTATTGATAGTCGCGGTTTCTCCCAAATTAAGCGCATGTTGCGCAGGTGTTGGCGTCAATGACCCTACTCCCACCTTGTAACCCCTGTTGGGTTTTATCACCATAATAACGGGGAAGTCTTCTTTACACAGAACCGGGAAATCAGTAGAACCATTTATCGATACGATAGTACCGTTGGTCATGCTTCCCCGATTCACAAAGTGTCTGGGAAGCAGTTCAACGGTTGCGTCAACCACCACATTGGCCTCCGGCATATCGAATGTCCATGAATGGACTTGCCCATAGCTCGGTCCCCGCGAAGGTATCACGTCTCCTCCTCCCTGGCGGGTAAGGCTGAACGTACCTTCCCTATAGCGATACTCCATCGCATCAAGGCCGAATATGGTCACCGTTACCGGTAAATTGCTTCCTACTCTATACACATTGGGAGAAACAAGAGTCACACCGGCATTCATGTTAAGCGTAATGGCGCCGTCCACCATTGCCGCCGGCAGGGTTACCGTATACGTTGGCCTTTCCCTTAAGGTCACGCTTGCCGTCAGATTGGTATCTGCCGCCGGATCAGTTGCGGGCAGCGTATAGATCCACTCATTGCCGGACCTCGCTGCCTCCAGGGAAACATCAGTCACGCCAAGCATAAGGTTGAATGAAACAAGCTCATACTCCAGCGACTGGGAAATGGTCTGGTTCAACCGCATCACTATTGCGGTACCGGGATTCTGGTTCCCAATGGGGGATACCAACAGACTGCCGGCAGCAGCAATGTTAATGCCGTTATTGACAACCGTATACACTGGCCCTCCGGCATTTTTTTGTCTAACGGTTGCGCTTATCGTAAGCGTGTTTCCCGTTGACGCATCCGTAGGCAGCGTATAGGTCCACCTCAGTGGTGAAGTGCCTGTCTGATCCGCCGCGCCGGTGACATTCGTTCCGCCGAGCATAATGAGGATTGCTCCAAACTCGTAGTCATCGACCTGACTGGGGGTCTGGTTAAATGTTATGGTTACCTCTGTACCGGGATCCTGTCTGCCAACCGG
Source organism: Treponema sp. (assembly GCA_009784775.1). GTDB lineage: Bacteria > Spirochaetota > Spirochaetia > Treponematales > Breznakiellaceae > WQXQ01. The sequence continues at coordinate 7,308 of WQXQ01000026.1, read as the reverse complement.
GGATACCGTCAGGGTGCCGCCGGCATAGGGGGTAACATTGGCATTAATAACCGTATACCACGACTTTTGCGTAACAGTCGCGCTTATTGTCAAATCCGTATTTCCCGGCGGAGCACTCGCGGGCAGTGTGTATGTCCACGTCAGTGGTGAAGTACCTGTCTGATTCGCCGCGCCGGTGACATTCATTCCACCGAGCATAAGGGTGATTGATTCAAACTCGTAGTTCTCCGCCTGATCCGGATTTTGCTCCAGTGTTATCGTTACCGGAGTACCGGGCTCCAGTCTGCTGCCAACCGGCGATACCGTCAGACTGCCGCCGGCAATGCCGTCGATGGGAGCAATGTTGGCGTTGACAACCGTATACCACGACCGTTGCGTAACCGTTGCGCTTATCGTCAGATCCGTATTTCCCGATGTAGTACCCGCAGGCAGCGTATATGTCCATACCGGCCTTTGCCCCTGTACCTGTCCGGAAACATTAACCGCGCCGAGCATAAGGTTGATTGATTCAAACTCGTAGTTCAGCGCCTGATTTTCGAACTGGACAAATGTTATCGTTATCGGGGTACCAACCTCCTGTCTGCCGACCGGCGATACCGACAGGATGCCGCCGGCAATGCCGTCAATGGGAATAACATTGGCGTTAACAACCGTATACCACGGCCGTTGCTTTACGGTCGCGCTTACTATCAGCGGTACGTCTTGCGTCAGCGTATCTGCAGGGAGCGTGTATGTCCATGCCAAATCCTGGCCTTGCTGAATTGCCTGCACAGGGCTGCCGCCCAGCATCAGACTGATTGTGTCAAATTCATAGTGCAGCGCCTGATTGGGAGTTTGGTGTAACTCTATCGTTATCGGGGTACCGGGATTTTGCCTGCCCAGCGGCGATACCGACAGGCTGCCGCCGGCAGTGGGAGTAGCGTTGGCATTGGTAACCGTATAGGTATAGGTAGACAAGCTCTGCCACTGAGCCGTCACGGTTACAGGCTCTGACGGCATAATGAATGTCCAGGAGAAGGGATTGATTACGTCCACCGGCGTAAGATGCTCCAAAAAACCATTGCTGTTGCGGGTTACGGTAACAGCGCCCAGACCATTGCCGGTCCATAGGCTGACAGTCAGCGTAACCACCGTGCCTGCTTCAGCCCTTCGCTTAACCGTTACCGTACCGCCGCCAAACGGAATACTCGGCGACCGTTCAATGGCATAATATATAACGTTTGGTTTATACAACTCGAATTCCGCGCCTCGTACCCGTACATCTTCTGCAGGCATATCAAACGTAATGTAATATATCCCGTTGGGTAATGCTGTTTCCTGCGTTGCAATGGGACCGCTTGCGGAGATTACCATGAGGCTTCCGCCGACATATTCGTAATGGTTATCTCTCGGCTCAGCGAGCAGTACCACCTGCATTCCTGCTTGCGCTTTGTCGGCGGGCATTGCCGTTATATAACCATCGGCCGGCCTGACTATCGTTATATTGTGTTCAACATTTTTTCTCATGAAAACGATCGTACCGTGTACGTCAGACTCCGGCATGATGAATGTATAGGCGCTGCCGGCAGCATTCCGCTCCCAGGCAATGATAGGGCCGTTTGCATCCCCCTCCCGCAGAGTCAGGCTCTGCACCGCAAGTTCCAGCGAACTGTAGCTTACGGTAAAAGACACCGATTCACCCGCTGTGGCTGTTGCCGGAGCGTTCACGGAAACTCCCGTCAACTCACCCGGCGTTAAACCGGCATCCGGCTCGTAGTCAATAGTGATATTGAAAGAGGCGGGTGGATTATTACCCGAACCCGGTTCCGAACCCGTGATGATCGTATTATTTTCGATAATTGGCTCTTTGTCGTTGTCCCAAAACGGGCTTTCACACGCCGTTACCAACAGCAACAAAACAATACTTGCCAGTGCCATGTTTTTCATGGGCGCCTCCTCAAAAAAGTGGCCTTCATTATAATATAATAGCATAAATGGGGAGTTTTGTCACTAAAATATTATTTTTTTATTGTATGCAGGCGATTGTGCGCCGGCACTCATCCGCAATACCCTTACCGTCCAGCTTATTGTCCCTGAGTAGTTCATCCCTTGTTCCCAGTGCCCGTCCGCCGGCGGCAAAATCTTCGCCGGCCGCCATAACGGCTATTGCAGCCCGGCACCCGCGGCAATGGGCCAAAACCGCGGCATATTCACCAAAGCCCCCGGAACGTACCCCTTCCTCAATAAAAGCAACCACATCGTACCGGTTCATGATATCAGTCAGATAGTCTTCATCAACCGGCTTAAGGAACCGAAGGTTATAGAGATCCGCCGCAATGCCCGCAGCCTGGAGTTGTTGCATTGCATCAAGGGCCTGGGGGTACAGGCTTCCGGTAAAGGCCAGACACACACCCGCTTGCCGGCCGCCAGAGCGCAGCCACACACCCCTGCCCTGCTCCATGGGCAGGGAAAAAGAAGGGTCTTCCGATGGACAATTGGCCTTGGGATACCGGATCATCGCCGGACCATTAAGCTGCAGCGCATATTCCATCATAAGCTGCAGTTCATTTTCGCTTGCCGGGGCCAGTATGGTCATATTGGGCAATGGACGAAACAGGGCAATGTCAAACAGCCCCTGATGAGTCTCGCCATCGCCGTCAACAAAGCCACAGCGGTCAAGGGCAAACAGCACCGGCAGATTCTGCAGGGCAACATCGTGAATAACCTGATCCACCGCGCGTTGTATAAACGTCGAGTAAATCGCCACTACCGGCCTTTGCTCCTGCACCGCAAGACCGGCGGCAAAAGTGACCGCATGCGATTCGGCAATGCCAACATCAAAAAAACGCTGCGGGTACATTTTTTTGAACGGGAAAAGCCCCGTGCCTATTTCCATTGCGGCAGTCAACGCGACAATCCGGCGATTGGTTGCGGCAAGGGCGCACAAAGCGGAGCCGAACGCATCGGTAAAACGGGTGCCAATCCCATCGGAAGCGGCAGGCGGAGGAAGGTCATCAAGACCGCACCCTACCGAAAATGCCCCCACCCCATGGTAATTCCCCGGATCATCCTCGGCAAAACCATAACCCCTGCCTTTTTGGGTAATGACATGCACCACCACCGGACGCCCCAGCTTCCGCACATCTTCAAGCACATTGACCAAACCCCGTATATTATGGCCGTCAATCGGGCCCACATACTCAAAGCCAAGGTCTACAAAAAAATTATCGATATAAAATACCGCTTTGACCGCCCGTTTCAAGCGCACTACCAAATCGAAAAAGGCCGCGCCAAAGAAGGGGATTTTTTTTGCCATCGCGTCAAAGTGGCGGCGGAAGGTCTGGTATTTTGCCTTCATCGAAAGGCGGCTCAGGTATTTGGAAAGTCCCCCCACATTGGGGCTGATAGACATTTTGTTATCGTTCAGAATAACGATGAGGGGAAGTTCGATGTGGCCTGCATGAGAAAGGGCTTCGTAGGCAAGCCCGCCGGTTAAAGCCCCGTCGCCAATAACCGCAATCGCCTTGCCCTTTTTTCCCTGTATCCGTTCCGCGGCAAGCAGCCCGGCGGCAGCAGAAATGGCCGTTGAAGCATGACCGGTATTAAAGACATCGTGAGGGCTTTCCTCCCGTTTGGGAAAACCGGCAAGACCATGCGCCTTACGCAGCCCGGAAAAAGCGGCAAAGCGGCCGGTAAGCAGTTTATGCGCGTAGCATTGGTGTCCCACATCCCAGACGATTTTATCCTCTGGTGAAGCAAAGACCCGGTGCAGCGCAATACTCAGCTCCACCACCCCCAAATTCGATGAAAGGTGTCCGCCGTTTTGCGCCACTCTGGAAACAATAAGCTCCCGTATCTCAAGCGCCAGCCGGTCAAGCTCTTTAGATTTGAGTTTTTTGAGATCCGCCGGACCACTGATTTGAGACAAAAGGGAGCTCATATCCACCATTTTACAAAAAAATATATCCCGATAGTTTATTGATTTTAGTCATTACAGACAGACTCTACTTGTTCTTGTGTCTGTTTTTCCGCAGTTTTTTCTTGCGTTTGTGAGTAGCGATTTTTCGCAGTTTACGTTTTCTTCCGCAGGGCACTGAGCTTCTCCTATGCTATAAGATAGACTTAGTATGCGGTAATCCCCAAAAAAAGTCAACATCATACAGCATTTTTCTCGCATTTTTTCACACGGAGGCACAAAGGACACAAAAAACACAAAGGAAGAGGAGAATAAAGTTAAGATAGAAAACCGCGTAATCTCAAAGTACGCCGCCACCAAGCCTCTTTCCCTCCGTGTCTCCGTGAAACCCCGTGAACTCCGTGTGAAAACCGGGGAGCAAATTCTTGAGTTTTTGGGTGGTTTCGGGGGTGGTTTTGCCGGCTTTCAGCCATTGGACATGGGGCAGTGAGGCAAAGAAGGTTATTTGGCGTTTGGCGTAGCGGCGGCTGTTTTGGGCGATAAGTGCCTGCACGCCGGCAATATCTGTTGAAAGGCGGTAGTTGCCCTGTTCATCCTGCACAAAAAATTCCCGGTAGCCAATGGCCCGCAAGCCCGGGTCGTGCGGGGTGTATCCTGCGTCATACAGGCGGCGCACCTCATCGGGCAGTCCCTGGGCAATCATGGCGGCACAGCGCGCATCAATACGGCGGTACAGTTCTTCCCTGGGCCAGGAAAGACCAACAACAAGAAAATGGAAACGAGCGCCCGCCTCATTTTTGGCTGCCCCCGAAACCCCAAACGAACTGAGCGGCTGGCCGGTCAGGCGCAATACTTCCAAAGCCCGTTGCAGGCGGTATTCATCGTTCAGGTGGATTCGTTCTGCACTCACCGGATCGCCGCAAGCCAGTTCCGCCATAAGAGCGGCGGCGCCCTTTTCCTGCAATTCCTGTTTGAGCGCTGCCCGAATTGCCGCATCGGAAGGCGGGGTTTCGGGCAATCCCAGAATAAGGTTTCTTAAGTAAAAGCCGGTACCGCCGGAAACAACGGGCAGCGCCCCCCGCCGGGCAATAGCGGCAATAGCCTCACCGGCAAGGCGGACAAAATCGCCTGCATGAAACTGTTCATTGGGATCACGAATATCAATAAGGTGATGGGGAAGCCGCGCCCTTTCTTCGGCGGAAGGTTTTGCCGTACCAATGTCCATGCCCCGGTACACCTGCATGGAATCCGCCGAAACAAGTTCGGCCGTGCCGTGCCGTGTCTGGCCGCCAAAAAGGTTCAGCAGTACATTTGTTTTGCCAGACGCGGTAGGACCAAAAAGCACCAGTACCGGTATGGGATCATCGCTCACGGAAACTATTCAATTTCCAGGCGGAATTCGACTTCCTGAGTAAAGACCTGACGCGCGGCAAGGGCTACCATTTTGCCTTCGTATTCCTCTTTTCGTTCCTTGTCATACAACATGGCCAACTGATAGGAACGGCGGGAAGCCGCAGCGGTGATCTCGTACATATTCCGGTCGTATTCGATGAGTTCTCTCAAAGGAAATATCATAATACTATAGTATACCAAAAATATAACATTGTGTAAAGTGGTTTTATGGCAGAAATTGACTTGCAGGCCCAAATGCTGGGGAACCGGTTGAAAAAACGGATGAGCCATTTGCGGAAATGGGCTAAACGTTCGGATGTGGGGGCTTTCCGGCTGTATGACCGGGATATCCCCGAAATTCCGCTGGTGCTGGATTTGTACAATGATGGTATTTCCGGCGCACTGTATAAGCGCCCTTACGAAAAAGACGAGGCAGAGGAAACCCTTTGGCTCGCGGCAATGCAAAGCGCCATTTCTAACGTACTGGAAATAGCTCCCGATTGCATATTTCTCAAGCAGCGCCAACGGAAAAGTATCAACTCGCAGAATCTCACGCAAAGGCGCGAAGGCACGAAGGACGCAAAGGAGCGTCCGCATAAACGGGTGCATAAGCGGGTGCAGTATGAAAAAATGGCTGAAACACAGTGTACCAGGATAGTGCGTGAAAACGGGCTCTCTTTTAAGGTCAATTTGTCGGATTATCTGGACACTGGTCTTTTTCTGGATCGCCGGGCCATGCGCCGTATGGCCGGTGCCGATTCGACAGGCAAACGGGTACTCAACCTGTTCTCCTATACCGGCTCATTCTCGGTATATGCCACAAAGGGAGGCGCCGTCTCCACCGATTCGGTCGATTTGTCCAATACCTACCAGGCCTGGGCGCGGGAGAATTTTGCCCTTAACGGCTTCAGTGCAGAAATAGTCCGGCTGCAGGACTATGGTACCAGCGCCCATACGCTTATCCGCGCCGACGTTGGGGCATTTTTGGAAGCGGCAATCACCGCCCGGCGGCGCTGGGACATGATTATTCTTGACCCCCCGGCCTTCTCCAATTCAACAATGGCCCGCAGCGATTTTGACCTGCGAAAGGACTATGAAGAGCTGCTCACCAAATGCCTGAGCCTGCTTACCCCGGGCGGCAAGCTCTGGTTCAGCGCCAGCGCCCGTTCCTTCAAAACCAGCGCTGCCAAACTGGAAATTGCCCTTGCCGCCGGCCGACCCGGCATGACCGTCACCGATATTGGCAATGCAATCATAGACGAAGACTTTAAGGAGCGCAAAATGCCGCGGGCGTATGTGGTGAGTGTAAAAGGTAAGTAATGTATCTGTATTTGTCCCGGGGAATTAGCCTTTAACAAAGTTGATGTCTGTCATTAATTTTTATTATACCTCTTTAAGAATATAATATGCATATCTATTTTTACCAATTTTTTCTATTGTTCCATCATTTACCATATCACGAAGCAAAGCTCTTATGCGGCCATTGGTTTAGTATCTCTATTTTGCGCTTTTATCTTCCAATTTTTTCAAATCAGAGATAAATTTATCATAATCGCTTTCAAACAGTTTATCCTGAATAATACGGTATTTTTCAAACTCGCATAATGCGTGGTTTTCGGCTATTTGAGCGGATATTTTCCCTGCGTCTTTCAAGAGCTGATTTCCATCCGCTTGTAAAATTAAATCAAGATGTTTTGCCCAATCTTCCATCGTCATGGGCATACGAGCCATTGCGCGGCGTTCTGCCAAGTCAAGGTATGCCGATACAATCAATTCGAGCGAGCGCATTTCTTCTTCGCTTAAATAATTTTTTGCAATAATAACATCGCTTCGTTGGATTTTCCCGTCAGGCGCGTCTTCCCAAGTTGTCAGTCCCATGTGTTCGCGCTGCGCGTTTGCGCGATTGTATATAACTTCGGCGGCGGTATTGCCATGAACGGCAAAATGCAATTTATTCTGCACTTTGGCAAAAAACTCTCTGGTAGTTTTCGCTGTTTTATCGTAATCAAGAGATGTTGCGT
>WQXQ01000025.1 GCA_009784775.1 Treponema sp. | reverse complement strand
TTTGTTTTTCGCTGCCGTTTGCCAAACGAACCACTTCTTCACTTGACGTGATAAACGGCGTGCCGTCATCCGGTATCGGATCAACGCTGCATATTATTGTTATATCAATGTAATTGGCGCTCTTGGGATGTTCCGCCCGTATTACCGCTGTTCCGCTTCCGCCGTTAGGTGCTACATCACAAAAAACGCCGCCATTTGAGTACATTGAGATTAAATTCGATCCGCTTATTATCTGCCACTTGATTTTTGGTATTTCCGCCTCGTTAAATTTAACCGGTGTTACCGTAATTCTGGTTAATTCAGTCGTTTTTTGCGGATCAAGCGCGTATACCGTTTTTGATGTGGTTAAAAACCATCCGTCCGTGTTTTCTGTTACCGATGGAGCTGTATTCGACACTTCAACCATAATCATTACCGGTGTGGCACATTCAATATTTTCAAGCAGAATAGCCGCTATCCCTTCGTTAATTCCTTTTATTTGCGCTTTGTTTTTGCCGTTTGCGGTGATGCTCACCACATTGGCATCATACGGCGAATGAATCCATGTATCGCTGCTGGCCGTATTTGCCGCCGCATGGTACGCAGTCAGGGTAATTTCATCATTTCGGCGTATCTGGTAATACCGGCAGTCAATGTTAAGCGCCTTGTACGCCATAATTTCCGTTTCGGTATCGCATACATACACTTTAATATACCGTTTGATCTGGCCCAGGCTGACAACGATTTCCGTTTCACCGCTGCCGATTGCTTCTATTTCCGCTTTTGATCGGTCACCCGCAATCGGCATTACCCTTGCCACTGCCGGGTTGTGCGTTTCCCATTCCAGCAGCGCAGCTTCATTGCCTGTTAAGTTATGCGCAATAATCGTCTGCCGTTTTTCCCCGCGCATAATCCCGATAATGCTTTCGGTAGCAATGCGCTTGCTGAAATCAATGTTTCCCGCCGCTTTAACCGATATATACGCCTTTTCAACGACAACATTGTTGTACCTGATGCTGAATGTGCAGTTTCCTTCTTTTTTACCGGTAATCTCAATTTCTTTTTTTGATTTGATTGTATAATCCACAATGCTTGTGTCATCGGGACTCCAGCTGATGAGCGCCAGTTTTGCCGGATCGTCATTGGGGGTCTCAATTTTTATTGTTTCCGATTTTCCCCCAATAGTTAAAAGATAATTTGGCTTTGCCAGGCTTATCGGAAACATCATCTGTAATTCCGCCTCCGTATTTGCCGTATATATCAGGATTCTCGCCGGATCAAGCGCCAACGGATGACGCACGGTCAAATAGGTCTGCCCTTTCTGTAATGCCGTAACATAAAATTCATTTCCTGCTCCGGTCTGAATAACGCTCGCTGTCGAATCATTTTCATTTTCAAAAGTGAGCTGTCCATTTATGGCGCCGTTTGGTGTAAGCATTATCGTTATTACCGCGCTGCTGCCGACAACCATGCCTTTCATCGCTTCATACTCAAAGCGGTAATCAATGCCCGGAATGGTTTCTTTATACACTTCAACCGTAATGACAACCGAACTAAAGGCCAGCGGATGAGTCGCTGTTATTTTGCTGATGCCTTCGTTTTTTCCTTCGAATTGCAGCTTGTCTCCGTTGGGATACAGCGCTAATACATTATTTCCGCCTTCTTTCCATGTTATATTTTGTTTTTCCGCCTCCGGAAATCCTGCCTGCCCGAATAAAAGCGTGATATTCCGCTGTTCGCCGGTTTTTAGCCGATAAAATGTTTCAGGGGCTGCCATTACATAGGTATTTTGTAATTCTTCATAACTGGCAGCGCATACCAGCAAAATACGTTTCTGGAACCCGATGGCAGTTTGTGTAACATTAATATATGTTTGTCCTTTTTTCTTTCCTAATATAAATGATTGTTCACCGTCATTGCTGATTGCTGCGATACTGTCGTCTTCTATTGACCATTGAATAGCCGCTTTTTCATTTATTGTTAATCCTGTTGTATCAGCCTTAATAATTTTATTTTCACCAATAATCATTTCAATAATTGATGGAAGGCTGATGCTCTTTGTTTCAGGAGGTATATTGCCTACCGATATATATATTTTGAGCGGTATTACATTCTGCGGGTGATGTACGGTTATGGCTGTATTGCCTTCTCCTGTTGCGCGGACAAATGCGCTGTCTCCGTTAAAATCAACATGCACAACGCTAATGTCAAAGCCGCCCCATACAATGCCTTTCTTCTGGTCATCAGTCGCATTGGTTACCAGCTTTAACAGCAATTCATCGCCGGTTTTGACGAGCCAATTTTCTTTTGCAATTCCCAATACAACGCTTGATGCCAAATCAGCCGCAGTTGGCACCACATAATACACAATGTTCTTTTCGTTCATGCTTTTGGTATGCGTTACTGTTATATTGGTTTGTCCGGTTGTAGTTCCTGCTTCAATCTTCGCCATCGGCCCATTGCCCGTAACGCTTACAATGCTGTTGTCCTGCGAATGCCATTTAATCCGATCAAGCTCTATAGGTGCAGCTCCGTTCATTTGTACGCTTGAATCCAGTTTTTGTCCGTAATACATACCCACAAACGACGGACCAGTTATGGTATATGGCTTGTCAATGGAAATTGCTCCCGGCTCTGTTTGTACATATATGGTTACCGTATTTTCCGCCTGCGGATGGCTTATCACTACTCTTGCCGATCCTTCGTCCATTCCCTGCAGCAGCAGCCGGCTTTTAATCATTACCGCATTAACCGTATTTGCTCCCTGTACTGATACCGAAAAATTGAAATCTTGTGACAGCAAATCGCTGGAGTCTTTAATCTGCACCGATATACTCTGGCCTACTGCCACTGTTTGATATACGTTATCCGTATACAGCACATTCATCCTGGCCAGTTCTTCCGTTGTTCCGGCCATCACCAGCGCTTCATACGGGTACTTTAGGTTATTATTATTAACGATGAGTTTTGTTGTGCCTCTTGTTATGCCGTGTATTTCATTTTCCAGGCCGGTAAGGGCGCTTACGCTTGCTATATTGGTATTTTCAATCTCCCAGACAAGCGGTCCAAGTTCAGTCTCATTGCCGGAAACCATATGCAATACGACTCTTTTATCCGCTTTGGTTGTATCAACCCGTATCAGTCCGCCTTCATTGTTTCCCAGAATAAACGGTACGCCGCTGAATGTCCCCCTTGGATATACTTTAACGATTACCGAAGCGGTAACGCTTGATTTGGGATGGATTAATGTTATTTTTGCCAACCCTGTTTTTTTCGGCGTTATTATTGCAGCAGCGCTGAATACATCGGTTATTATCGATCTTGCTATTATTCCGCGGGCATACTGCACTGTGCCGTACGCTGATTCGACATCAATGATCGTGCCGTCATCCACTACCCAGGTAAATAGATTTTTATCCGCTTCTATGCCGCCGACAAGCTGCATGGTAAGCTGTGTTGGCAGTTTTTGCCCAACCTCAAGCTGCAATACATTTTGACTTGTGGTGATATAATAGTCATCGGGCACAATTTCTTTTTCGCTTCTTACAATGATGAGCGCTTCCCTGCTGTAGGTAATATGCCTGTTTCTGATTGCAATGACGCAGCTGCCTGGTTTTTTTGCGGTAATAAACAGGGAATTGTTGGTTTTTGTTATATCAATGACATCAGAATCGCTTAATGTATATTCAAAATCGTTGAGCCACTGCACCTGATGGTTTCCTTCTATTCTGGCGGTAATAAAATCGGTGCTGTTGTTGTTCATTAATAAAAAAGTTTTATCCAGACTGATAACCGGCTCGTTTCCCAATACCACAATAACTCTGATATCCAGCGGGTATTCCGCCAGTGGATGCCGCGCCCTTATAAGCGCTGTGCCGTTCTTTACCGGCAGCACATTGCACGTTTCATTGCTTGTCAGGATGTTTACCACGCCATCGCCTTCAATAACATTAAACGTGAATCCGGCTTTGTCGGTTTCTTTTCCGTTTACCAGCGATACGTTAAACTGCCTGTTCACTCCGCCGGTTTCCATAACCAACACATTGCTGGCGCTGGTAATGTACCTTGGAACTTCATCGACTCCTATAACAAATATCAGTATTTCTCCTTCAAATTGTGTTTTCTCATGCCTGACGATAATTTTTTGGCTGCCTCGTTTTTCTCCCTTTACCACAACGGTATTTGCCGTTGCAAATATGCTGATGTTATCTTTGCCTGTTTCCGTTGTCCATTCAAACGCATGATTATCCAAAGCGCTGCCGTTGTACAAACTTACCTGTACCGATTTCATCGCTCCTTCGTTTAATTCGATGACCTGCATCGGAATTATTATATAAGGTACGGATTCCTGCATATCTATTTCTATTTCAAGATATGCGGTATATTTTCCGGATTCTGCGATTAATATTACACTGCCGCCTTTAAGCGCTTTAATAATACATCCATCGTTGCTTGCATTGCTTATATCAATGTATCCATTTGTACTTGCCCTGTATTGCACTGTTGTATTATTTTTTGCTTCCGCCGGATCAATATTCAGTCTTACCGTTACCTGTTCTCCTGCTTTTAGCCTGATTTTTTCTTCAGTAAATTGAATGCTCCTGACTGACTGATTCGTTAATTCTGTTTCATCATTTCTGCACCCGATACTGCTGAACAAAAAAACAATGCCAATTATCGCCGTAATATAGGTATTTTTCATGTTGTTTCTCCTGTTATTTTTAGTTTTTTAAAACGGTTATTACCATTTTTGCTTCCGCTTCTTTCAGTCTTGCGGTCAAAACAGCTGCGCCCTCGGATCTTCCGATAAATACACAGCCTCTTTTATCGGCCCGGTAAATTACCGCAACATCTTCATTGCTTATGCTGTATAATACATTATTGCCTTCCAATACGGTTGTAGGTTCTACACGGAGTGATACCGATGCCATTCCTCCTTCAAATACCGATACGTTTGTTTCATTAAAAAACAGCGCGACGGTGTCATCAACCGAATAATCATCAAACAAATGACATGAAACCATTAATGCGGCAATCGCCGCCAAAAAAAGGATATTATTTCTTCCTGACATATTTTTCCTCCGCTTTTATTGCCGGAAACGGCCTTACATTGACGGGAGCGTTTACCGAAACGCTTACTGCCGTGCCGTTTGCAACTCTTACCGTTGGCTGAATATTAAGCGCGCGATCAATAATTTTTGCTCCCAGCTGATTTACGATTCCCTGATTCACATCCATTAATTCCCGGATTTGCGTATTGTTTTGTCCCCGTGTCTGGTATGCCATTTCCGAATGTAATATGGTAAATAAACTGACAACACCCGCCGCTTTTAGCCATTCAAAGTAATGTTCATCCAGTGTTCCGGCTATTCCTGCCCGTCCCCGTTTATCAACTCCAGCCATCCCGCCCAGTGATACCTGATACGCTATTCCTCCGTAATTAACGACCATTGATTCCCATGCGATTTGTACTTTTGCCACTCCAATGGAAGAGCTTGAGTAATTTCCCTGTAAAATGGTTCCCTGCGGTATGAGCAGATTTTTTCCGGTCATCGAATCGTATACGTTTTCTGTTACCCGCGCATGAATGGGACCGGGGTAGTCTGTATCAATTCTGCTGACCAATATTGCATGTATTATCGCGCCCGGAAACAGGCAATTATCATCTAAATAGGATATATTTAGTCCTGCCTGTGTATTGTCTGGATTGTAGCTTCCGGCCTCGGTAAATCTTCCGGTGTTTAGCCGGTTTGCGCTGGCTTGCCCTCCGCCGCCTGCTGTCTGCGCAAATCTTGCAATATCGTCCAGTCTTTGTTTGGTATATTCTTCCCGCGATGGAATGTGTCCCCATGCTTCCGGAATGGAATTATGGTTAACGGCTTTAATTGCCAGGCCATATCCCCCTTCTTTTCCAATTTGCGCCTTCATGGCCAAAAGATCGCTGTCGGAAAAATTACCGGAATCATTTGGAATGGGAGTAACAGTAACCCCTCCCGGCGGCATTGATGCGAGTTTGTACTCAGAAACCGGCGCATATGATGGCGGCGTTTTCCAGAGCGGTTCTTCGTGTTCCGTTATTTCGGTAATTTCATTCTCCTTCTGCCTTGGTCTTTTCGCCATATCTCCAAGGGAAAAATCATGCCCAACAGCGACTGTATTTCTTTGTTCATCAAAATATTTTTTTTGTTCCTCTTTTTTTTGTATGAATAAATTCACTACAAGCAGGAAAATAAATGTTCCTCCGGCTATTATTCCCAGTACCATTGATTTTTTTAGTCTTGGGATCTTTCTTTTATGCCGCAGTTCGGCAAATGAAGTTTTATTTGATGTAACGGCGTTATCAGGCTCTTCTGTGTCTTCATTCTTTTCCGGTTCTTCGCTGTTTTCCTGCATTTCCGTAAAATCAAATGATTCGTCATTTTTCCATTCATCGAATTGATCATTGATGTTAATTGCCATTTTTTGTAACCCCTACTTTCTTGTTATGGTCAGCATCTGGTTGTTATACGCCAGTTGAATCTTTTTAATCACAGCGGGAATTGTTATTACATTCCCTGACTTGCGATATTCCACAGAATTGCGTTTTTCATCAATTATCTGCAATACGCTGTCGTTAAATACGCCATCTGTAAAAAGTATATGGGTTTCACCGTCATACTCTATAACTTTTTCGGGTATCCACGGCGCATCCCCCTTGATTTCAAACCGAACCGCATTCTGTAATTGCGGTTTTTCGCCTGTTATTTCCGCTTCACGTTTCACGTAACGGCGTAAATCTTCAGCTTCCCCTTTATTCTTTACAACTTTTACCCTTTTTCCGTTTAGCTTCAGACTTGCATTGGTAATGAGTTTATCCAGTATCATCACATTTTCACTTACCCGATAATTGATAATATAGGTTGCCTTTTCAAATATTGTTGGATACTCCATTTGCAGTACATTTTTTGGAAGCCGTATGTATGTTTTATGCCCGTCATCCCATACTTCTGTGGGCGTCCATTCGGGCTTGAACCATCCTGTCAGCGGCAAGCCGGACACTATTTTGTAGTTATATGACAGGTAATATCCTTCTGCCGCCCTTTCTTTTTGTTCCGAACCCCGCTGAATTGATTCAGCTGTTATAAACCTTCCCTGCAAAAGCGGATACCTGAATTTTACCATCGGCATATAACTGTCCCGCGTGCTTGTCAATACAAACTGATATATCCTTTGATTGGTTACCAAAATCATATTGGTAGTCAGGCCCGGCTCAAGCGGTTTAAGCATTATCAATTGCACCGATAAACCGTCAACCGTTCTCCATACGTCTCCGGTTACCTCCCATCGCAGGGTGTCGGATAAATACGGAACCCCGATAGGCACTTCGCCGTTTTCAAGCAGAATAACGGTTAAACTGAGCACTTTGCATACCACCGGGTATTGTTTGTGTTCGTTGTAATCGTAAAATTGGGTTCCGCCGATAAAATTTTGCGGAGTTACCATTGCATCCTGCATGGATCTTTGCACTACTTGTTCTCTGGACAGCGGTTTTTGCGTTTGGCTGTCGACGGGAACAAATACTTCATCTTTCAATATAATGACATTCGTATTGGCGTCTTGCCGTTCCATTTCCCTTTTGTCGGATTCTTCGCCGGTAATGTACATCGCAGGAGTTGCATTTCCCATCTTTTTATTGAGTTCTTTTATTTCTTTAATTTTTTTTGCCTGTACATCAACCGTTCCGCATGAGATAAGCAATAATGCGCCTGTTATGCATATGAAATTAATAATTCTGTTCATCTGAGCACCTCGTTAATTTTGGATATGTTATAGTCAATAATGTAAATCCCAAGTGGATTATTAAATCGTTCATTGTCAGTTTGCGGTTCTTTTATCGCAACCGTAAACATTCCCCGATAGCGTAATCTTGATAATTCTTTTCCGTATATATCGTAAGTGACATCATACCAGTCATACTGCCATGTGCCGTTGGTTATTTTGATCCCGCTTTCTATTGAGACAGTTCTTTTTATTCTGCCTATCATCGAAAATGGGTCTTCATCAATTAATGCGTCGCGGAGCTTTGACTTAATCTCATTACTGCACCAGGCTGACGCTTGCTGGTAATTTTTTGACATAACCTCCTGATCAACGTAAATATTTCTGGTGTAGGCAATAAAGTCACGCAGAACAGACTCTATCATGTAGTCCTTTACCGTGTACCCCTGCAGATATGATTTATTTCTGATATCTCCAACATACTTTGCCCGTCCCAATTCATTAACTTCAATCACTATTGGAATATTCTGTTGTATCCGCAATATATGGAACCAGCCTATTATGGTTCCCAAAATCATTATTACCGAACATAATCCCGTTAACTGCCATATCCGGTTGTCCTTGATTAGTTTATTGATGTACTGATCGTACTGGTTTATTACGCGGTTAAATTTTGTTTCAACCGGTCCGGATGGAGTTTTGAAAATTTCTTTTGGTTGTATTCTCATGATTATATCCGCCTTCTTTAGACGGCGCCTCCTTCTTTGGACGGCGCATTACCGGGAGCGGCTTGTTTGTTTGCGGCATGAAAATCTCCAATTGAACTTTTCAATGCCTTGAACCTTCCGCTTAGACCCGAATACTCGCCGCCCTGATTCCGTTTTTCGTTATACAAAGCCCCCATGCCCTGTACTCTGTCAGAGATATTATTTGACTGCATCTGACGTTCGCCTCCTGTAGACTGATTTTTGTTTCCTCCCATGCCGGATTCGCCGCTTGCGAGAAACCAGCTTGACCCGTGGCCATTGCTGCCGCCCGCAAGCATAAAATTTCCACCGCCGTTATTCGCTGCTCCGCCGCCGTTGTTTGCCGGTTTTCTGCTTCCCAGTCCCATTGATTCCATTGATAACGGGGCTGAAGGATCTATGCCAAATCCCATTAATTTTCCGGTGTTTTTTATTGCCTGTGGGGCATTTGCCACCGCATCTATCCCTTTGTCCAGGATATTTGCTCCTCCCTGTTTTGCGCTTTGCCCAATGCTTTTTCCGAAACTGGCCAGACCTGCCATAAAGCCGGCCCCGGCGCTTCCTCCTTGCGCCCTTGCCGCGCTTGAAGCCGCGCCGGCGGAACTTCCTGCAGCGCCAACCGCTCCGCCAATCGCTGCGCCTGTAGTTGCCGCGCCTTTAACTATTGTTCCGCCGATGCCCGCTGCTGCCATGCCTGCTGCTGCAGTGGATTTTGCCGCCTGCGTAAATTCCCTGAATCCTATCCGCGGCTGGCCGCCGCATAAAAATTCAGCTATTGCAGGCGCCTGATTTACAAATAATTTGATGAACGCGACCATAAATATAATCGAAAGATAAAATTCCAGTCCCTGCAGAAAATCTACCTGTCCGCTTGATATAATGAACATATTTTTCAATATATCTACATTTGTCATAACTACTAAATACAATGTGGTCTGTACTACCAATAGTTTTATTCCGATATTGAAAATCGAACCGCATAATTTTTCAAATGCATGTTTGCTTCCATCCCACAGCATCAATGGAATGAATAATGCTCCCATTCCGTATAAAAATGCGTATTCCACTACTGTCATGGCATAATTCACAATCGCGGTTGTTAATGCCCATAAATACGCCAGACATATTACAAATACCAATAAAATATCCGGGAAGTGTCTGAAAAAATCTTTTAGATTGGCGATGTTAATCGACTTCCATAGTGCCTTAAATGTTGTTATTATCATCTGAAATATTTTGTTTAATGAAATAATCCCGGTTTCCTTGTTTGTTACCTGTAAATCCAGCGCTTTGGGAGCGTTCCCGTTACTCTCTTTTATTGCCCACACGGTATTACCGTTTTTGTCACTGCCAATCTCATCAAGATAGTTGTAAAAATCTTCTCCTCTTCCGTATTTGCTGTCAAAATTGACACTGAAACCCTGTGAAAATACCGATCCATGGGCCAATTCAGATATTATTTTTTGCATTTGAATCATGATATGCGGAAACAGGAATATCATGACAAAGTAGGTAATTACCGCCATAAATGTCTGCGTCAGCGCCTTGTTGATTTCCATGGCTCCCATTGCCATTTTTATGCATGAAATACCAAGAGAAAGGGCAAAACATATCATCGCAAGAATACGTACCTGCTTCATGTAGAATAAATGCATATTATCCACATATCCGAGTACATTAAAAAACGCGCCATCAAGCCATGTTCCGTTAATATTGCTAAACATATGCCCCGCCTATTTGTATGCGCTTGAAGGCGGCATATCGCCAAGCATATGCATAAGCCCTTCCGATATTTCAATATCGTTCATGTTTAATTCATCCTGCATTGCCTGCTTTTCTATTTCAGCCTGCGCCGACATTAGTGCAAGTTGCTGCGCTATATTTCCAAGCAGCCTTGCCTTTGTTTTGGTATCCTGCGCCATGGTCGTCATCGTTGCATTATTTATCTGCTGCTGTTGTATGGTACTCTCGCTTTCGAATAAACCCTCGCTGATATTGTCAAGCCGTTCCCGGTCTTCGGATAAATTTTCCTCTAAAGCTTCAGTGTATGCGGTTACTTCTGCTGCTTTCTTTTTCAGTACTTCTCCCAGATGGTTGTATCTCATGTAATTCCCGTAGCTCATACCGTATTTCCGGTGAAATACGGCTTTTTCGTGCGTTGTTAAACTGGTCTCAAACGGATCTGTCATGAATTTTACTCCGTCCTTTGACATATTTTGTATTGTTTTGTTTGGCGGATTCGTAAATATATCCCCCAATGAGTATGAAGCGTTTCCTATTTTGAGATTCTTTTTTTTGATTATTGTTTCTATGTTTTCTTCATACGTCATCATCCTGTCTGCGTACGTCATTATCGATCGCCATGATCCCAAAGGGTCTTTTGCATCCAGTTCACGCAAATCAAATGCTTCAAAATTCTTGATTTGCTGCTGTAACTGGCTGTAGGATGTCCTTACATTGTTGTACATGGCCTGTAGCTGCTCAACCAATGTGTATCCATTTTCAATCGCTGCGATTATGGCGGTAATATCAATAACCGGATAACCCTGGGCAAATATACCCGTGTGTACCATAATCCCCAGTATTAGTGCCAATGCTTTTTTCATACTGTTTTCTCCTCGCTTCTGGTATGATAAATTTCATCTATTTCCATTCCCTCAAGGTAATGGCGATACCGTATGCCTTGCATATCGAGTATTTCTTCAACGAACCCCTTTTCAATATTTTGGTTTTTTTTAAGATCAAGTAAAAACCGGCAATAATCATGCCATCGTATCTGTTCTCCTTTTGGTGTTTTTACCGTTTGATCCTGCTGCCGCATAAGCCCAAGCGTTATAGGTCCCAGCGAGAGCTGGAAAAGCCTTGAGCCGGACGGACTTTTGTAATAGTAATCCTGCTTCTTTCTTGATAATGCCAGCATTTGTATTTCTTCCGCCGTAAGGCCGAATTTTTCGTAAGCATCCTGATTGTTGAACGCTTCAGGATCCGCAAGGTAAATTTTTGTCGGGCAATTTTGAATCAATGTTGAGGCAATGGCGCTGTTTGCTCCGTCGGCGACTTCCTGCGTTGCAAACACGCAAAATACGTGCTTTTTGCGCAGTTCTTTGAGCCACTGCCGCATTTTATTTCTGAATACCTCATGATCCAAGAATCGCCATGCCTCATCGATAATAAGCAATGTCATTTGACCGTTAAACTTTTTTTCCAAAAAGTGAAATATAAACATTATCGCCGGGGCAACCACCTTTTCCTTGAATTCCATCAATTCGCTCATTTCAAATAACACCCATCTGCTGTCGTTTATTTTTGTTTCATCGCCGTCAAAAATATTGCCATAAGGGCCGTCAAGCGTGTACGGCTGTACCGCATCGTCAATGGGATTTCTGCCGGTTATTTCATCCCGGTACATACAGGTTTGTCTGAATGTAGTCAGAGTTCTTCGTTTTTTTTCCATTGTTGCCATCAGATCTATGGTTATCCGTATCTGTACCAGCATTTTTGGCAGTATCTGTACTCCCTGCAGCTCAAGCAATGTTTCAATAAATTCGCAGGCCCATGCCTTGTCAGACGGAGTGTCAATGTCACCTAATGGCTGAAAGCATTTGGTTACCATCGCCGGATCAACATATTCTCCTCCTACCGCCAAAGTCATGGTAAGCGCGCTTGAGCCTTTGTCGATTATAAATACCTGCCCCATTGGGTATTTCAAATGACTAATCGACAATAGCCCCAGAAGCGTTGATTTTCCTGCTCCGGTTGGTCCGAATATCAGCGAATGACCTACATCTCCGTCATTCAGGTTCAGAAAAAACGGCGTTCCGTAATTGGTAGAGCAGGTAACCAGCGGCGCGTCCACTCCGCATACTTCATTGGTAAACCGGTTATGGATCATTCCCGCCCAAACCGCCGACAATGGAAGCACATGGGCATAGTTTCCCGATGAAATCATCGGCCTGCGTATGTTCCGGTACACATCTCCGGCGCACATTCCCAAAAAAGCGTTATACGCATTAAATGTTTCTTCTTTGCAGGTAAATCCGACGCTTTCAATAATGGTCCGCAGGGCCATCAGTTTGGCCATTGCCTTTTCGTATTCCAGATCCCATACCATAATGCAGGAGTTGTAATACCCAAGCCCTACATAATCCATGGTCAGTTCCTTCATGGCTTCGCCAACATCCCGCTCCAGTTCGCCTGCCCCGATATTTTCTTTATGGGTTTCTACATTCATTGCCATTTCAGTCATTAGCTGTTTGGTGCTTTTCCGCGCGCCGTGGTGTTTGCCCTGCCATTTGTCCAGTTCCTTCATGGCTTCATTTTTTTCCATGGGGAAAAACCGTGACACCCAGCGATACTCAACATAACTTTTGTTCAGTTCATGTAAAATAGACGGGTAGGTTTCCATGGGGAAATCATTAATGCACAGTATAGGTATGTAATAGTCATCCAGCTTCAGTGTCTGACCTATATGCAGTGTCATGTCCGAGATAAATGTGTCAAGAAATAAAAAATGATCCGGCAGTATACATTCATGCCTTCGCAATGAGACGGTTGAATGAAGATATTCCACAGTCTCTTTGTAATTAAGCGGCCTGATAAGCAGTTTTGCTTCCAATACGCCGGTCAGCCGGTTGGTTTCTTTCAGAAAAAACGTAATTATTTCATCCTGGGCTTTTTCAAATTCCATTTCCGTGAAAAACACTTTGGTCACTTTGCGCTTTATTTCCATTTCCGGTTTATACACAAAAGTTAAATAATAGGAAGAATCAAAATGTTCGCCGTAACTCTGAAAACTTTTTTTCCGCTCCTGTTCAACAAGATAACCTGCCTCAAGCTCAAAATCGCTTTCCGGGTAATCACTGGTGATATACCGCTGGGCTTCAATTGAAACCATCCATCCATCTCCCAGCCTTTTGACCGATTCGTTAAAGTAAGCGCTGACCGAATTGATGTATGACGCGCTGTAACTGTCAAGGTCGTTTCCGCGAAACCCAAAACTTTGCTGGATGCAGCCGTCCTTGTGTATTACCACACAATTTTCAATCTTGAGACTGTCAGTGACGTATTCGTTACGCGTAACACAGTAAGCCCAGGGGAGGGCGTTTACCAATTCAGCCGCCCTTGGCTTCCCCGCAAATTTGTCAAAAATGGTTTGTATTGCCATAATCCCTGTTCCTTTCTGTAATGCAATTACCAATTGCAATTGCATTACAATTTACAATTAAGTAGTTTGTACAAAAGCTTAAGTGCTCAAGCACTTAAGCTCTATACTCTATATATGGCGAATACTGGTAAAATGCATTAGTGTTTTGAAAAATATTTTTATTTTTTTTTACTTGCAAAGATAAAAAACACGATATATTCGCGGAAATTGACATTATTCTTGAAAACGGCGACAAGCGTGTATTTCTGGGCGCTATTGCGGGAATGATTGTAAATGACAACGAACGGAGCTTTGCCTTAAAAAACGGCTTTTATGTTATAGAACCTTCCGGAGAGACTTTTACCATTACTGCGCCCCAAGACAATTATTTCCCGCGGGAATGGTGAGTTAATTTTTCCAGCAGGCGGGAAAATAGGCTTTTCTTCGCAGTGGCCGCCGGCTTTGATTGCTGCTTGATATCTTGCGCTTTGCCGCGCTGGTTTTGGCCAGCATTTTTGCCCTGGCGGCGTTCCGGGCGGCGCCCGGGGCGTTGCCCTGAGCGTTGCTCCTGATTGTCGCGTTTGTGTTTTGCGTTTGATGCCGCTTTTTCACCGCCGGTTTTCAAACCGCCGGTTCCTGATGCACTTGAGTCGTATTTTTGCTTGTACAAGGCCATCCGCTCGTCAAAGCTGAGATGGGAGAGATCCTGTGTTTGACGGTTTTGGCGGACGGCTTTGCCATCGGCACGCCCGCCGGCGCCGCGCTTGTGAGCGCTTGTTTCTGCTTCATTTCCCTGCCGCCGGTTGTGCCGTTGGCCTTCGTCGCGCGGGTTTTTACCGCCCCGCCGTTTGTCCTGGCGTTCGCCGTGACGGCTGGCGCCGGTATTGCCTTTGCCGGCTTTGTCTCGCGGCGATCGTGCCGGCGACCTTGTCGGGCGACGGTCATCCCGGCGGCCCTCATGTGATATGGCTGCAAAATCGGTACGGATATGCTGCCCGGCGCTTTTATCTTCGGCGTGCAGTTCCGGCGCAGTAATTTCCGATGGAATTTTTTTACCGATATAGCGTTCGATAGCAGGCAATTCGTACACATCCTGTTCGCTTGCCAGGGTAATTGCCCTGCCGGATTTGCCTGCCCGTGCCGTGCGCCCAATGCGGTGCACATAATTCTCCGCTTCATTTGGCAGATCGTAATTTACGACCATCGACAGGCCTTCAATGTCCAGGCCTCGCGCCGCGACATCGGTGGCAACCAGGAATTTGGTCTTTCCTGCCTTAACGTCATCAATGACTTTAAGCCGCCGGGACTGGGGCAGATCACCAATGATAAATTCACAGTCATAGCCATTAATCCGCAGCCGCTTGGCAACAATTTCCGTGTAACGTTTGGTATTACAGAAAATGATAGCGCTTTCGGGTTGTTCCCGCTCAAGTATACCCAGGAGCAGATTCATTTTTTCCTCGGAAGGCACATGGTAGAGTACTTGATCGATTTCCTCAACGGTCACCACTTCCGGTTTAATCTCAATTTCAAAAGGCGAGCTGGTGTATTCCCATGCAAGATTTTTTACCCATGCATTGAGCGTCGCGCTGAACAGCATGGTCTGGCGGCGGTTGGCCGGAGGAACCACTTTGATTAATTTGCGGAGATCCGGGTAAAAACCCATATCGAACATACGGTCGGCTTCATCCAGCACCAGAAAGGCAATGTCCATCAGGTTCATCTTGCCCGATTTGTTCAAATCCAGTACCCGGCCCGGTGTTCCTACCATTATTTGCACATTTTCCCGCAGCAGCTTTTCCTGCTGGGTATAACCCACTCCGCCGTAGAAGCTGCCAACCTTAAAAGGCAGGTATTTTGCCAGCATTTTCGCTTCTTCTTCGATCTGAACGGCTAATTCCCTGGTGGGCGCCATAATAAGGGCCTTTTTTCCCGCCAGCATATCTTCGCTGAGCAGCCGCTGGAAAATAACGATCAAAAACGCAGCTGTCTTTCCGGTCCCGGTTTGGGACTGCACATACAAATCCTGCCCGCCAAAGGCGTTGGTCAGTACCTGTTCCTGAACCGGCATACAAGTAATATATTCGGTTTCGGCAATGCCCCGCTGCAAGTCGGGGTGTAGACTCAATTCTTTGAATTCCATAATAATTATCCTTATAATAGTTGATTTTTGGGGTAATGCATAGTGGTGATTGACACCGATACTAAGGTAAGGAGATTTTTATGAAAAGAAAAGCAGTTCTGTTCTCAATGGTGATGGTGATGTGCTGGGCATTTATCGGATGCGAAAGCACACCAGTTGACTTTGGCAATGGCGGCAAGGCCGGTGTCAGAAGTAATGCCGATGGTACATGGGATGGTGTAATCGAACACTTTAACGGGCGTGGCGGCTGGAATACCGCATTTGGAGCTCCCAGGGATACCTATCGTTGGTGGAATGCCCCTTACCCGGGTTTTGATACCGATGACTTTGCCCTCGGATCTGCATCACTCAGTATGGAACTTGGGCCTCGTGCAACATGGGATGATTGTTTTGGACACAATTTTGCAGAGAACCCCGATCTTGGGGTAAAAAACGCTGACGGTTTTACCACATTGAACTTTAGGGTTAAATCGACCGTTAAAGGGTATGTTTTTACGTTTTTGTGGCTGAGCGCTCCTTTAGAGAACGCTGCCTATTATGTTAATGTACCTGTTGCCAAAAAATGGGTTAATGTATCGATTCCTCTTGATAGCCCAGATGAAAAAAGGTTTACAGAAGAACACCTGAACAACTTAACCGGATGGATTATTGGTTTCTGGGGAAGATGGAACCCGTCAAGTCCAGGACCCCGCGCAACCGTCAAGATCGACGCCATCTGGCTGGAATAGCGCCAGATTTATATAAAAACCACGGAGAAACACGGAGTAACCTTACTTCTTCCGTGAAACGCTGTGTACTCCGTGGTTAAATATATGCATAAGGTGCCTATCATAATCTAGAAACAGCTTGAAAAATTCTTTGTTGAACACCTTAAAAAATCTCAAGGGGAATCCGCGGGCTTGTGTGTATACCCAGCCGCTGTGGGGACTTTCCATGGGGTTGTGCTTGCCGTATGCATCGGTGTATATGCTGAATTTGGGCTTGAGCGATGCCCAGGTAGGGTTTGTTGCAACGGTCTGTATGTGTTCCCAGGCGGGGTGCGCCTTTTTGAGCGGGCCTGTTACCGACAAGCTGGGCAGGCGGAAAACGACGGCCATTTTTGATATTGTTGCCTGGTGTATCCCCTGTCTGATCTGGTGGCGGGCCGAAGGTTTTTGGTTTTTCTTTGTTGCCGCCCTGTGTAATGGCGCCATGCAGCTTCCGGCCAATTCATGGGACTGCCTTTTAATAGAAGATGCCGAAAAAAGTCAAATCACCAAAATACATTCGCTTATGGTTGCCGCGATGCACGTATCGGTTTTATTTGCGCCTATCTCGGCAATTTTATTTTCCCGGCTGACACTGGTTCCTGCCATTCGGATTCTGTACCTGAACGCTTCTGTAGTAATGGCCTTGAAATTATCGCTATTGTTTGTTTTTTCCCGCGAGACTGCGATTGGAAAAAGGCGCATTGAGGAAAGCCGGGGAAAAAGTATTTTTTCGCTGGCTGCCGGTTACGGTGATGTGCTTAAAATGATTATTAAATCCCGCGGGACCATTTTTGTCATGGTCGTTACTGCGGTGGCAAGCATTGTGGGGATGATTAATAATACCTTTTGGCAGGTTATCGTACATAAGAAACTGCTGGTGCCCGATGTGTATTTGCCTTTTTTCCCGATTCTCAAATCCATGATCGTCATTGCTTTTTTATTTTTTGTGGCGCCGCATCTAACCAGGGGAGGGATGCTCAAACTATCTTTGCTTACCGCTTTTGGCTGCTATTTTATCGGGCAGACTCTGCTCATTCTTGCCCCTGTTGAAGGCCCCGTCAAATACGCCGTATTATGCATATCATTGATGTTTGACAGTTTTGGTTCAGGTTATCTGTTTATGCTTTCCAAATCTTTGGCGGCATTCTATATCAATCCCGAGGAACGGGCCAGAGTGCAGGCCATCAAAAGTTTAATCATTATGGCAAGCACCGCCCCGTTTGGCTGGATAGCCGGCCTGCTTTCGGGCTTTTCCCGGAATTTTCCCTTTATCCTGAATCTGTGCCTTTTGGCAATAGGTTTATGCGCGACCCATATTTTTTATCGATCCCAAAAAAATAGCAAAATTCCATTGTGAAAGCCGTATGCCTGTGGTATAATGTATCGCTTATGGTTGATACGGCGAATCCATTGATTGTACAAAGTGATAAGACTCTGCTGCTTGATGTGCATACAGAAAAGGCCGAGCAGGCCCGTGCGGCAATAATCCCGTTTGCGGAGCTGGAAAAGTCGCCGGAGCATATGCACACCTATCGCATTACGCCGTTGTCTTTGTGGAATGCCGCCAGCGCCGGCTTTAGCCCCGCCGATATTGTCAAAGCGCTGGTTCAGTACAGCCGTTATCAAATTCCATCCGGCATAATCGAGGGCTTTTCTGATACCATGTCCCGTTACGGAAAAATTAAAATGCGTGCGGCAGCAGAAAACGATACCATGCTATTTCTGGAAATAGCCGACCCGGCAGTACGGGCCGAGGTCGAAGCGCTTAAATCGCTGGAAAAATATGTACACAAAACCGGCGATGGTTTTATGCTGCGCCTGGTAGACCGGGGCAGCGTTAAACGGGAGCTTATCCGGCAGGGCTGGCCGGTGCAGGATGAAGCGCCGCTGCTTGCCGGCGAGGATTTGGATATTACGCTGCGGAGTGAATGTCAATCCGGGAGACCGTTTGCCCTTAGGGATTACCAGATGGAAGCGGCCCGCGCCGTACTGGGAGACGGCGGCCCCGGTACCGGTTACGGGGTGGTGGCGCTGCCCTGCGGATCCGGCAAAACCATTGTCGGTATGGTGATTATGTCCCTGTTAAAAACCAATACATTAATACTGACGACTAACGTTGCGGCGGTGCACCAGTGGATCGAGGAACTGCTGGACAAAACCGGATTAAGCCGTGAGCAGATTGCCGAATATTCAGGCGATTCCAAGTCCGTTGCGCCGGTTACCGTTGCTACCTATCAGATTATTACCTGGCGTCAGGATCGGGAGTCTGATTTTCCCCATTTCAAATTATTTAGGGAGCGGCACTGGGGGCTTATCATTTACGATGAAGTGCATCTATTGCCTGCGCCGGTATTTCGCGTAACGGCGGAATTACAGGCAGTGCGGCGGCTGGGACTAACCGCTACCTTAATCCGCGAGGACGGCGCCGAGGATGCGGTATTCAGCCTGGTGGGGCCAAAACGCTACGATGTGCCATGGAAAGACCTTGAAGGCAAAGGCTGGATCGCCGAAGCATTCTGCACGGAGATCCGGCTGGATCTGCCGCAGCGGCTTAAAATACCGTATGCGGTTGCAGCTCCCCGCGAAAAATACCGCATTGCCAGCGAGAATCCGCTTAAAGAAGATATTGTCGCACAGCTTATCGAAAATCACCCCGATGATCAGATTTTGGTTATTGGCCAATATTTGACGCAGCTTAACTCGCTGGCAAAAATGCTTAATGCGCCGCTGATTACCGGAAAAACACCTAACGCCGAACGTGAACAGATATACGCCTGCTTTAGGCGCAATGAAGTAAAGGTTATTGTGGTTTCGCGGGTTGCCAATTTTGCCATTGATTTACCGGATGCTTCAATGGCAGTGCAGGTTTCCGGCTCATTCGGTTCGCGGCAGGAAGAAGCCCAGCGGCTGGGACGAATTTTACGGCCAAAAGGCAAAGGTAATCGCCATGGCGATTGCCACGGTAATGGCAATGCGTTATTTTTTACCCTGGTTTCCCGTCATACCGTAGAGGAAGATTTTGCGGCACATAGACAAAAGTTTTTGGCCGAGCAGGGCTATAAATATTCGATTCAGCATTGG
The DNA here is from genome assembly GCA_009784775.1 of Treponema sp. GTDB lineage: Bacteria > Spirochaetota > Spirochaetia > Treponematales > Breznakiellaceae > WQXQ01. The sequence continues at coordinate 5,925 of WQXQ01000025.1, read as the reverse complement.
AATACCGATCATGAGTAATTTTCGTTCTGTCGAATTTTGGAAATCGGCAATAATGACTTTGCCGGACGCTGCTTTTTTTGAATTACTGCGGACTGTGTTTGGTAAAATTAAAACGCCTTTTAATAAACAGGTTTTGCTTGGCGATCTTGAAAAGTTTTTATTGCGTATGCGGGAAACTATCGCCGCTTATATCAGCCAAAACGATGCCCGTATTATTGCCGCAGTAGCCGCCCTCAACGAACCGGTTCCGGAAGCGCTGGAAACGTTCTTTGCCGGTGAGTTGAGTTATGCCGAACTGCACGACAGGGTTATTAATCTGGAAGAACGGTTTATCATCTACCGGTTTTTGGACAGCGGCCGTGACCCAAGGCAGGGAGTAAGCCGCCTTGCCCTGAATCCGGTTTTGGAACCAATTCTGGTACCGTTTATTAAGGACAAATCCCTGTTGTTTCCTTCGGTTCCTGTTGCAACAAATGAGATTCCGCCTGATGCGGCCACCATTTGTAACAGCCGTATTTTGGCAGCGCTGCTTTCATTTGTGTCTCAAAACAGGGAATTTTTTACGGGGGAAGGGAGGGGAATACGCCGGAAAATAATGAATACGGCAAAAACAATATTTCCCGGTTTGCCGCTGGAATTATTCATTGGCGGAATGCAGGTGTTGGGTTTGTTTCTTGTCAAAGATTCTCAATTATTGATACCCGATTACAATCGTTTTGCTGCTTTCGGCAGCCTAAGCTCCCAGGAACAGATGGCATACTGCGCGGCAGGCATTTGGTGTTATTGCGATAATCAACCGGAAACATTTTCCCCCTGGCTGTCCCGCACAAAGATTCGTAATTATGCGGCATTCATCAGCCAATTCCATAACGCGCTTGATTCGAAACGCCTGTATTCCCATGAAACCCTGCGAAAACTGGCGTATAGCATGAAATGCAATGACGGTCATGAAGATAACAGAATCATTGAAATAATGGAAAAAACCGGTTTACTTGTGCCGGTGGATACATACTGGCGCAAAGTTGATTTTGAGAGTGCGCCTTCTTCAGAATGCGCGCGGATCGCTATGGATACCCCTTTTACTTTTGTCATGTATCCTGAAATTGCGTATAACGATGCGATAGGTCTTGCCGCTTTTTCCGGCGTTATTGAAGCCGGCTCAACCGTCCGCTTTGCAATAAGCCGCGATTCGGCTGTGGCAGCCTTTAACCGCGGCCTGTCCGCCGAAACCATTATCGAGCTGTTGCAGCGGCTTTCACAAAACCGTATTGATGAAAACCTGATCTACAGCCTGCGTGACTGGGAAAAACGCCACGGGGAAGTAATGGTGCGCCGGGGACTGGTGCTGACCCTTGCGCCGGAACAACGCCATTTGGCCCAAACAAAGCCGCTGGCAAAGCTCATTACCGAAACCCTTGCGCCGGGGGTGTATGTATTACCGGAGACGGCGGAAGAAAAAGCAATCGAAATCCTGCATAAGGCAGGCGTTGCCATTATTGCACAGCGAACCGCACCCGGCGCTTCCGGTGATGATGAAGCCTCCGGCAGGTCCACGTTTCATTTTTTCACGCCGCTCCCTGCTCCCCAATGCGGCGTTGCCGCACCCCCGCTCCCTATTTCGCACCCCAATGCGGCGTTGCCGCACTCCCCCTCTACCTTAATTGAAGGTTTTCATTCTATACTGAATCAGATGCGCCTTGGAGGGGAAGAACGAACCGAACTGGCGGCCCGTATTGACCGGCGGCTGGTGTTATGCGAATCCCAGTTAAAAGACGCGCTTGTTCGATATGAAAAACTTGAGGCTCGCGGTTTGGATTATGTGGGTAAGGCCATGATTGCAAAACAGGCCGTTAGTATGCAAGCACCGGTGGAAATTATGTGTTCGGGCAGGGAATGTCTTTTTGGAATACCAAAAGCATTGGAAAAAGCGGATGGTGAAAGTATCCTTGTTATCGATTTGTTGGATGGCGGGAATGCGCATATTGAAAATACGCCGCGTATTTCCAATATGCGCCGAATCCCTCTGGGAAAAATTAGCGTTTTACGACGCATAAAAAAATCAATTTTTGAACATTAAGTAAGGAGAATGTATTATGCCTTTATTGCCTTTTTCCGGTTTTCAGATGACTGATAATCAATCGGCTCAAATACGCCAGGCAAAACTTGCCGTTTTAATCGATGCGGACAATACCCAGCCCGCAATCATCGAAGGGCTTTTGGACGAGGTTGCCAAATACGGCATTGCCAGCGTTAAGCGAATTTACGGCGACTGGACCAGCACCAGCCTCCGTTCATGGAAGGATCGGCTGCTGGAATATGCGATTCAGCCGATACAGCAGTTTTCATACACATCCGGTAAAAACGCCACCGACTCGGCGATGATTATCGATGCGATGGATCTGCTCTATACCGAAAAACTTGACGGGTTTTGCATTGTGTCAAGCGATTCCGATTTTACCCGCCTTGCCGCGCGGCTGCGGGAGAGCGGCCGTATCGTCTACGGTTTTGGCGAAAAGAAAACCCCGCGGGCCTTTGTCTCGGTATGTGATAAATTTATTTACACCGAAATTCTCAGGGACAATCAGGAAGAAACTGACGATGCGCCTGCCGCCAAACCCAAAAAAGACCTTAAACTGGATCGAAAGCTCCTTAAGCTGCTGCGGGAAACCGTGGATGACATTGCCGAAGAATCCGGCTGGGCGTATCTTGGCAGCGTAGGCCAGAAGATCAACAACCGCATGGCGGATTTTGACCCCCGTAACTATGGTTATAAAAAGCTGGGCGATATGTTCCGCGCCCTTCCCCAGTTTGAAACCGAGGAACGCCCCCAGGCCGGCGGAACGGGCAGGCAAGTGTATATCAGATGGAAACGGAAACGGTAGAATCTTTTCCTATTCTCTAATCAGCAATGTCCTGGGATCAAGCTGCATTGCCATTGCTTTGGTGTCATGGGCGTCTCTGTCCTTGGTAACCGAAAGCTCAATATGGTCCTGATGGGGTTTCAGCGCGATTACCACGTCAATAAAATTGGCAACATCTGTAAGTATCGCAGGGATTTTGTCGTATTGTTGGTTTCCATCATTGATCGTGCAGCTATACCAGATCGAAAGATTCAGTTCCTGAGCAAAGGCTTTTACACAGGCCAGACTTGTTTGCAGGCAGGACTCGTTGTTGGCGCGGAAAAAGTCAAACCCGTCGATAATAATCGCTTCGGCGGCAAAACCGCCCTCAACAATCATGGCCCGCAGGCTTTTGATAATCTGCTCTTTTGCCATGCCGTCCTGGTTAAAGTTCATCAGAACCCGGTCTTTTACCAGTTCGTCTTTTATTTCCTTGGCATTTTCCAGATTCTTTTTACTGATAATCTCTTCAAAAATATCTTCGTACCAGCTTAGTACATGATGAGTGTGCTGGGTGAAAGAAACGTGAATCACTTTTTTTCCCTGCAGCAGTTTATCCAGGGCAATCTGCACCAGTACCGATGTTTTGCCAATACCGGCCTGAGAAGCGATAATGCCGATTTCCCCGGCCTTTAATCCGCCATGAATGGACTGCTCAAATATGCGAATGGGACTGCGTTGTATAAGTTCTTCTTTAATCATTTTTTTTCCTCCCGTATTCCTTAATCAAAGCTTCCGATACGCTTTGGGGAACCTTGCCGTATTTATCAAATTCCATTGTAAATTCCGCTTTGCCCTGAGTCAGGGAGCGCAGGACTGTGGAGTAACCAAACATTTCACTTAATGGGACTTCGGCTTCAACACGGGAGAATAGACCGTCTTCGGTGGAGGATAATATCATGCCGCGCCTTTGGTTAATCGATGCAAAAATGTTGCCCTGAAATTCCGAGGGGCCTTCCACCGACACTTTCATAATCGGCTCAAGTATAACCGGTTTGGCCTTGTTATACGCTTCGCGGAATGCGCCTATGGCCGCTGACTGGAAGGCAATGTCCGATGAGTCCACCGGATGGCTTTGGCCGTCATTGACCACGCAGCGCATATTGACAACGGGGAATCCAATGACGCTGCCTTTTTTAACCGCTTCCTTAAAGCCTTTGTCGCAGCTTGGCACATACTCGGTGGGAATGGTGCCGCCCTTGATCATGTCGACAAACTCGTAGTCGCCTGTTGGATATGGTTCCATGTAACCGGCAACCCGCCCAAATTGACCGGCGCCGCCGGTTTGCTTTTTGTGGGTGTAATTAAATTCCGCCCGCTGGGTAATAGCTTCGCGGTAGGCAACCTGAGGCATTCCGGTTTCCACATCGCACTTGTACTCGCGGCGCATCCGTTCAATATATACTTCCAGATGCAGTTCTCCCATCCCCTTGATGATGGTCTCGTTCGATTCGGCATCAACATAGGTTTGGAATGTCGGGTCTTCTTTGGTAAAGCGGTTCAGGGCTTTTCCCATTTGATCCGCGCTCTTTTTATCTTTGGGGTTCAGCGCCAGCGAGATGACCGGTTCCGGCACATGCATCGAAGTCATGGCATAGTTAAGACCGCCGCCGCAGAAGGTATCGCCCGATGCGCAGTCAATGCCAAACAGGGCCACAATGTCGCCGGGATGCGCTTCGTTGATGTCTTCCATATTGTCCGAGTGCATACGGACCAAACGGCCAATTTTAAATTTTTTACGGGAGCGGGTATTTTGCAGGTCTTCGCCTTTTTTCAGCATACCCTGATAAATCCGCACATAGGTAAGCTGACCGTACTGGCCGTCTTCCAGTTTGAATCCCAATGCAACCGTTGGATTTTTTTCACTGTTGGAAAGTTCTTTTTGTTCCTCGTTGTTGTCCAGATCAAGGGCGAAGTTTTTTACTTCCGTTGGATTGGGAAGGTAATTGGTAACCCCGTCCAGCAGCAGTTGAATCCCTTTGAACTTATAGGCGGAGCCCAACATTACCGGCACCAATTGTTCAGACAGGGTTCCTTTGCGTATAGCCGTGTGAATCAATGCTTCGGGAACAGTTTCTCCCGCAAGATATAATTCCGCAAGCTCATCAGAAAACATGGAAATGGCATCAAGCATTTCATCGCGGTATGTTTCCGCTTCGTCTTTAAGTTTGGCGGGAATCTCTGCATAACGCAGGGTTTCGCCCTGATCGCCGTCAAAGTACACTGCTTGCATGGTGATGAGGTCTACCACTCCTTCAAGTTTGTCTTCCAGCCCTATCGGAATTTGAATCATCACCGCATTCAACCCCAGTTTTTCCCGAAGCTGATTCCGCACCTTTATTGGATTGGAGCCGGTACGGTCACACTTGTTCACAAAGGCGATGCGCGGTACATGGTAGCGCTTAAGCTGCCGGTCAACCGTGATGGACTGGGACTGCACCCCGCCCACTGCGCACAACACCAGAATCGCTCCGTCCAGCACCCGCAGGGAGCGCTCAACTTCAATGGTAAAGTCAACGTGTCCCGGTGTGTCAATGACGTTGACCGTGTAATCTTTCCAGGTTACCTGTGTTGCGGCAGACTGAATCGTAATGCCCCGTTCCCGTTCAAGCTCCATGTGATCCATGGTAGCTCCTACGCCGTCTTTCCCCCGAACTTCGTGGATGGCGTGAATTTTCTTACTGTAAAACAGAATGCGTTCTGACAGGGTCGTTTTCCCCGAGTCGATATGCGCGCTAATCCCAATGTTCCGCATTCTGGTAATGTCAATGCCCATTTGCTTTGGTTACTCCTTGGTAAAAGATGCCTCTTTTCGCAAAATATAGCAAAGTTTGCAAAAAGGCGCAAGATGTCAACCCCCTTTTTTTTGCTATTTCCGCCTGTTTTTGAATAAGATGTGATTGCCCAAATCCATTTTATATGGTATAATTTATGGTAGGTGGGTGTGTATACACCTCCCTAAGGAGGCTGACAATGGCAAACTTCAGAATAAATACCACATTGTGCGTGTTTTTGGCAGCAGTGC